>DBXN01000072.1:0-8272 GCA_002309585.1 Verrucomicrobia bacterium UBA1211 | reverse complement strand
CCGGACCGGCTGGCGGTGGAGATGCCGCGATTGGATTTGGCGAAACAGGGCCGGTTGACCTTCGGCGAGCCGGACATGGCGCGGTTCCCCTGCCTGCGGTTGGCGCGCGAGGCGATGGCGGCGGGCGGAACGCTACCCGCCGTGATGAACGCGGCGGACGAAATCGCCGTGCAAGCGTTTTTGAAAGGGCGGATTCCCTTCGCGGGGATCGCCCGAACCATTGAAACGGTGATGGAGGCGCACGACGCGCGGTCCTGTCGGGATCTGGAGACAATTTGCGAAGCGGACGCATGGGCACGCCGTCAGGCGGAATGCGTTGTGGAGAAGGGTGTGTAAGGTGATGGAAATTCTTGTTTCGGTTTTAGCGTGGATCGGCGTAGCGATTCTCTTCAGTTTGGCGGTCTTCATCCANNATCCATGAGTTCGGCCACTTCCTGGCGGCCCGCAAACTGGGGTTCCGCGTAGACGCCTTCTCGATCGGGTTCGGACCCGCCATCTGGAAAAAACGGATCGACGGCGTGGAGTACCGGATCGGGTCGATCCCCTTCGGCGGGTATGTCTCGCTTCCGCAACTCGATCCTTCCGGAATGGAGAAGATTCAGGGGACGCATGAGGGGGAAGACAAGCCGGATAAAGAGAAACAGCCGGAGTCGGAACCGTTGCCGGATATCTCGCCATGGCGGCGGATCGTGGTGGCCTTTGCGGGGCCATTCGGGAATGTGGTGCTGGCGGTTGGGATCGCGTTTCTGATCTTCGCCGTACCGGGCGTGAAGACCGGCGTGGTCGGGACGCGGCTGGGATATGTGGATGAGGAGGGCGTTTCCTGGAAGGCCGGCCTGCGCGCGGGCGACCAGGTTCTCGCGATCAACGGGAAGAAGGTGGAGACGTGGTCGGACCTCCAAACCGAATGCCTGCTGGCGGGTGGAGAGGGCAAGGCGACATTCACCCTGCTTCGCGGGAGTGAGACGCTGGAGGTGCCGGTCGCGCTTTCGACCAACAATGTGCTGAAGTTGAGCATGCTGGAGGATGTGTTGCCGGAATTGACCTGCGCGGTCCAGTCGGTACGGCCGGATTCGCCGGCGGCGGCGGCCGGGTTCGAGCCGGGCGACCTGCTGTTGGCGGTGGACGGGACGGAGGTCAAGGGAACCTCGCCGTTCATGCGGAAGATGGCGGAGGCGGCGGACCGTCCGGTACGGGTGACGATTCAGCGGGGCAAGCGGACACGCGAGCTGACGGTCACGCCGAAACATGACGCGGAGTTGAAACGGGCGGTGATCGGGATACAGCTGACGGAAGTGATCGATTCGGTGAAACCGTGGATGATGTATAAGAATCCGTGGGCGCAGCTGAAGTGGGACGCAGGTTCGGTGGCGCGGGTTCTGCAGGGGCTCATTCATCCCAAGACGAAGGGTGAACGCTCGGCGATCGCCCAGAACATCGGCGGGCCGGTCTCGATCCTCTCGGGCCTCTACCGGACCGTGCGCGGCAGCGTCTGGGACGCCTTCGGGTTCCTCCGGATGATCTGCATCAACCTCGCGATCCTGAACCTGCTTCCCATCCCCGTCCTGGACGGTGGCCACATCATCTTTGCCCTCTACGAGATCCTCTTCCGCCGGAAGCCGAATCCCAAAGTGATCGCCGTTCTGGTGAACGCCTTCGCGGTCCTGCTGCTGGGGCTGATGGCGTTGCTGGTCTATCGGGACATTGCCCGCCAGATGAAGATGAACCGGGCAGAACGCGAGATGGCGGTTGAGCGGAGCGAATCCAACGGAAAGTGAGGGTATACCCATGTCCTTCTTCAAAGCGTATGATATGCGGGGTGAGTTCGGGGTCGATTTCGATCTGGATACCGTTTACCGGGTCGGCCGCTGGCTACCGGTGGTGGTGAAGGCGCACCGGATTCTCATCGGGCGGGATTGCCGGCTTTCATCCGAGGCGGTGCGCGACGCGCTGAAACGGGGGCTGACCGATTCCGGCGCGCAGGTGGAAGACATGGGATTGGCGACCACACCGATGGTCTATTTCATGACGGCGAAAGAGGCGTATGACGCTTCCGTCCAGATCACGGCGTCCCACAATCCGCCGAACCACAACGGCATGAAAGTCTCTTCG
The DNA here is from genome assembly GCA_002309585.1 of Verrucomicrobia bacterium UBA1211. Lineage (GTDB taxonomy): Bacteria > Verrucomicrobiota > Kiritimatiellia > RFP12 > UBA1067 > UBA1211. The sequence goes on along the minus strand of DBXN01000072.1, from coordinate 6,160 downwards.
GCGGGTGCGCTGCCGGTCGGATATGACACCGGGCTGGCCGAGATCGAACGCCAGATTCAAGCCGGAAAACTCCCCCCCAAGGCCCCCGTTCCGGGCACCTGCCGGGAGGTGTCGTACCGGGACGACTTCATCCGGTGGTTGAGCAAATGGGATTTTGATTTTTCGGGACTGCGGTTCGCGGTTGACTGTTCGGATGGCATGGCGTCGCTGATGGTGCATGACCTTTTCGGAGAGTCCGGCGTTTATTTGAACGACACGCCGGATGGGCACTTCCCGCACCACTCCCCTAACCCGCTGGACCCAGAGAGCCAGAAACAGGCGAGCCAGACGGTACGGGAACAGGGACTTGACGCCGGCGTGATTTTCGATGGCGATGCGGACCGGGTGATGTTCGTGGACGAACGTGGCGAGTTTGTCCCGCCCGATTGCATCCTCCCGATCATCGCGCGCTACTTCCTCCGGCGAGAACCGGGCGCGACTGTCATCCATGACATCCGCACCTCCCGCGGCGCAATCGAGGCGCTTCATGCGGACGGCGCCCGGACAGTAATGGGGAAGGTCGGCCACGCCTACGCGAAAATCCTGCTCCGGAAGGAAGAGGCGGTCTGCGGCGGAGAGCTGGCGGGCCACTACTACTTCCGTGATTTCTACTGCTGTGACTCGGCGGGACTGGCGGCGATGGTCGTCCTCTCGGCCATCCGCGAGGCAAAGGCGCAGGGCATGACTTTCAGCCAACTGATGGCGCCGATCCGGACCTACGCCAATTCCGGAGAGTTGAATTTCAGGATCGCCGACAAAGAGGCCGCCATCGCAGCCGCACTGCGGGCGATTGAGACGTTCGGGAAACAGACCGGATGCGCGACATTCGATGGCGTGCGCGTGGAACTGGAGGACGGCTGGGTGAATATCCGTCCGTCCAACACGGAACCCTATCTGCGGATGATCGCCGAGGCGACATCGGAAACGCTGCTCGCCGCGCGTCTTGATGTGTTGAAGGCGACGCTCCGTCCCTTTACGGAATAATGGGTACGCCATGCTGTTAGATGTCCGGAATCTGAGGTTTTCATACGGCCCGCACAGGGTCTTGAGCGATGTCTCGTTTGATGTCGCGCCGGGCGAGATCGTAGGGCTGGTGGGACCGAATGGTGCGGGGAAGACAACCTTGCTAAAGATCCTCGCGACGCTGCTGCTGCCCGATTCGGGGTCGATCACGCTCTCGGATACCAATCCCTTTGAGTTGCCGATCAAATACCGCCGTTCGCTGGGTTATCTTCCGGAGTCCTGCCCGCTTTATCCGGAGATGTCCGTGACGGATTACCTCGTCTACCGCGCAAAACTGAAAGGCGAACGCGCCCCCCGGATCCGGAGGCGGGTCACCGATGCGCTCGCGACCTGCGGCCTGGCGGAGGTCGCCTCCCGGGAGATCGCCTCGCTCTCCAAGGGATACCAGAAACGGGTTGGGTTGGCGGACGCGATGCTGCGCCGCCCGAAGCTGATCCTGCTGGACGATCCGCTCGCAGGGCTGGATGCGGCATCCCGGACGCGGACGGGCGAAATCCTCTCCGCCGCGTCGGTACGCTCCGCGATCATCCTGGCCGGGCATGAGATCCATGAGATGATCGGCTGGTGCACCCGTTTCCTTGTGTTGCGCCAGGGACGGCTCGTTTACGCCACGCGGATGACCGAACCGGAACGGGAAGCGCAATATCAGGTTATTATGCGGGAATTGGACGGTCAGGGGGAACAGTCATGATGGGGAAAAAGAGCATGCCGCGAATCGGCAAACTCCTTGCGGTCGCCATTCTGCTTGGCGCGGCGGCGAAGGCGGACGAGTTTCAGATCGGTGTCTACTGCCTCAACCCCAATGCCCGCACCGAACAGCACATCAAAGATATCCGCGACTGCCATGTCGATTTCGTTCTGGGGATCAATTACGATGACGTCAAGACCCTCGACCTCTTCGCAAAATACGGGCTGAAGGCGATGGTCGAAGGCGTGTTTCCGGGCTGGTGGGGCGGCCACAAGAAAACCAACGGAAAGATGGCGGAGATCATCTCCGCGGAAGTGATCGATAAGGGCGTGGCCGCGATGAAAGCGGCGGGCACGGACACCCATCCCGCCGTCTCGATGGTCTCGATCGGCGATGAACCGTCGGCGCTTGACTTCCCCTATTACCACACCTTGATTGCGAAGATCGCGCGCTCCCTGCCGCGCCAGCTCCCGCACGTCAATCTCCATCCGTGCTATCCGCCGGTTGAGGCCGACTTCGGCTACATCGGCGCCTCCAATTACTATGCGTACGTCGCGTCATACATGGCGAACGTTCCGCTCGACTACCTCTCTTACGACAACTATCTCTACTCCTTCCCCCGTGCGGAAGGCATGGCGTGCCTGCTCCGCAATTTCAAGATCGTCTCGGACGCCTGCCGCAAAACGGGTCGCCGCTTCTGGTTCGTGCCACAGGTCAACACCCATAAGCGTGAGGTGGTGATCACCGAGCAGAAACTGCGCTACCAAGCGAATCTGGCGATGGCCTTCGGCGCGGAGACGTTGGTCTGGGCCTGCTGGACCAAGGGATGGTGGGAGATGAACGTGCTGGACACGAACGGCGTCAAGACCGTCCAGTATGACCGGTTGAAGAAGGTGAACGCCGAGATCAAAGCCATCGCCCCCCGCTTCATGGCCTTCCGGACGGTCGATACGCGGCTGGTCGGCTTCGAGTCGCATCCCGACTGGCTCGCGCATTCCGACTCGGTCAGCGTCCCCGCGCTCGATGGCGGTTTCTTCCGCCAGCTCAAGGCCGAGGACGGCGATGCGCTCGTCGTCGGCATCATGACAGACCGCAGCGGAACATCCCCGCGCAAAGCCCTCTACGTGGTCGCGGCGGAGGACGCCTGGGACGATGCCCCGAAATCGCGCACGGTCTCGTTCGAGACATTCGGAACGGTTTCGGCGTTCGACGCGGACGGCCCCGTGCCGCTGACCCGGACTGATAAGGCCGACCGTTATTCGTTTGCCGTCAAATCGAACCATGCGGTGTTGGTCGTGTGGGAAAAGTAACGGATCGCTTCGGCTGCTTGGATTTCTTTATCGGCGATTCCCCGAAAGCGGGTCTCTGGCATCTACCTACAACACGCTCCACGCCGATGTGACGATGGGTGGGTGCAATGAAGATCCGGTTCGTCGGGGGCTTCAAATCGCACGGGGTCGCCTCGGAACCGGGTCAGCCGCGCCCCTACAGTTTTGGCTTTCGGACGGGAACGGGATTATGGCATAATCGTCTTGTTTTCGGGGAGAGATTTTCAGCTGAGAAAGGAAAAAGATGAAAAGAGCGATTGAAATCGGGATGGGATGGGTCTTGTCGGGGGTGTTGGCTGCTGCGGCGGGGGTATCGCCCGTCTCGCGCAATCTCGCCTACCGTCGGTCGGTGCTGCAATCGAGCGCGGCGGATTTCAACCGGACGGGCCATCTGATCACAGACGGCATCGTCACGCTGCACGACACCGGGTCAGCCGTTTTTCTTTCGCAATATGATTCGGAGAGCCCCACCGGGGAGGATTGCGCCAAGGCATTCGACGGGAAGGCCGGCAGCAAATGGCTCGTCTTTCACGCCACCTCATGGCTGCAGGTCCAGTTGCCGGACGCGAAGATGCGGCCCGTGAAAAAGTATGTGATCACCTCTGCGAACGATGCGCCGGCGCGGGATCCGAAGAGCTGGACGCTGCAGGGATCGATGGACGGCAAGAGCTTTACCGATCTGGACCGCCAGAAGGATCAGCGATTCCCGAACCGGTTTCAGGTGCGGACCTTCAACGTTCCGGCCGCCGCGGCGGAAAAGGCCTACCGCTACTATCGGCTGAATGTGACGGAAAACAGCGGGGATGACGGTTCGGAGGGACACACGAAGCCGAGGGTGCAGCTGGCGGAGTTCGACCTGCTGGACGAAACCGGGACAACGCTGGTCCGGCCGAAGACCCGCGATGAGATCTTCAGCAGTGAATGGTGCAGCCGGGGCGCGGCGGACGAGTGGGTCATGGTGGATCTCGGCGCGCCAAGCACGGTTCGCCAGCTTCATCTGATCTGGAAGGACGCCGGGTTCGCTTCGGCCTATGATGTGGAACTCTCGACGGACGCGAAAACCTGGAATCGGGTGGTCCGCGAGACGAACGGGAACGGCGGACACGATACCTGGCATTTCCGCCCTGTGACCGCCCGCTATGTCCGGCTGCTCTGCCGCAAGACCGCCGCGCCCCAGTTCCGGCTGAGCGAGCTGGAGGTCTACGGCGAGAACGACCTCACCTATGCGCTCGATCCGATGCCGCCGCCGGAAGCGGACGGCACCCAGCGGTTGACCGGCGGGAATTGGCGAATCAGCCGCGCGGCGGAGGTGCAGGCCACGGGCGAATGGCTCTCCTCCCCCTATGACGACTCCGCCTGGCTTCCGGCGGTCGTTCCGGGAACGGCGTTGACCTCATGGTTCCGTGCCGGGGCCATTCCGGACATGAACGTCGCGGATCGCCAGCTGATGATCTCGGACAGCTACTTCACCACCGATTACTGGTACCGCAACCGTTTCCGTCTCTCCCCTGAACAGCGGGGACGGCGGGTGTGGCTGAATTTCGCCGCGATCAACTGGAAGGCAGACATCTACTTGAACGGACAGGCGCTCGGAACCATCGAAGGCGCGTTCCAACGCGGACGGTTCGACATCACCGCGCTCGCGGATTTCGATGCGGAAAACATCCTCGCCGTCCATATCCGGGGAAATGACACCCCCGGCGCCGTGACGGTGCAGAATCAGGACAACCCCGGCGGGAACGGCGGCGTGCTCGGCGCGGATAATCCGACCATCCACGCCAGTATCGGATGGGACTGGGTGCCGACGATCCGGGGACGGAATGTCGGAATTTACGGCGACGTCATTATCGCCTACACCGATGACGTGACCATCTCGGACGCTTGGGCGGTCACCGATTTGGATGTGAAGACGCGTGACTTCTCGAAAGCGTCGGTCACGATCCGGGCGAAACTCACCAACGCCGGCAAGCAGATCGTGCAGGGTACGCTCCAAGGCACCCTCCTGCCGGGCGGGCTGGAGATGGGGTATGCGGCGGTTACCCTGAAGCCGGGTGAGACCCGCGAGGTGACGCTTCCGGTCTACACGCTGAAGCATCCCAAGCTGTGGTGGCCGAACACCTACGGCGCGCAACCGCTCTATACGGCGGAACTGAAGGCATTTGCCGGCGGTTCGAAACCCACCGACACCCGGACGTTCCGGTTCGGTGTGCGGAAATTCACATACGACACCGAAAAACCGATGACGATCTACTGCAACGGAACGCGGATCGTCTGCCGGGGCGGAAACTGGGGAATGGATGACGCGAATCTGACGGCGACACCGGAGGATTACATGAAGAAGGTCCGGCTCCACGCGGAGGCGAATCTCACCATGATCCGCAACTGGGTCGGGATGACCAACCATGAGGCGTTCTATGACGCCTGCGACCAATACGGCGTGCTGATCTGGGATGACTTCTGGCTGGCGAACCCCGCCGACGGGCCCGATCCCAACGATCAGAAGATGTTCCTCGCCAACGCGCGGGATAAGATTCTGAGGAATCGCCATCATGCCGCGCTCGCCCTCTATTGCGGACGGAATGAGGGCGATCCCCCGAAAGGGCTGATGGAGGAGTTGCCGAAGCTGGTGGCGACGCTCGATGGAACACGGCACTATATCCCGCACTCGGCCTCCGGAACGGTGAGCGGGTTCGGCCCGTACGGCGTGCGCGATCCGAAGTGGTATTTCGGCAACACCCCGGAGACGCTCCACAGCGAGCGCGGCATGCCCAATGTTCCCGCCTATGAGAGTCTGATCGCGATGCTGACGCCCGCGCACGCCTGGCCGATCGATGACGTGTGGGGGATGCACGACTTCACGAAGAACGGCGCGCAGAGTTGCGGGGGCTTCCTCGCCTACATGAACCACTACGCCGCGCCCAAGGATCTGGCCTCCTTCGCGAAGATCGCCCAATGGGTGAACTACGAGAACCACAAGGCGCTCTTCGAGCCGCTCTACACCGGGAAGCGGAACGGAATCCTGATGTGGATGAGCCAGTCGGCCTGGCCCAGCATGGTCTGGCAGACCTACGACGCATATTAC
>DBXN01000154.1:3554-3769 GCA_002309585.1 Verrucomicrobia bacterium UBA1211 | reverse complement strand
AATGCCGGCAGTTCGTTCGTGATGCGCCATGTCACGGTGGCGAAAGCCGGGCTTTACGAAGCCGAGCTCGCGTACGGCAACGGGGACGGCGGGCCGCGGTGGTTGCGCGTTTCGGTGAACGGCGGACCCGGCCTGCGTCTGGCGTGCCCCCGGACGGGACCTTGGTTGACCATCGGGACACTCTACTTCCCGTTGCCGCTCAAGGAGGGGACGAA
>DBXN01000154.1:2715-3489 GCA_002309585.1 Verrucomicrobia bacterium UBA1211 | reverse complement strand
GTCGGTCTTCCGGAGGGATCGCGCGTCGTACCGGTCTCGCAGCTCCTCGGCGCGGCATCCGTGACGACGTTGCGGGCTTCCGTCGGCTTCACCGGCGGCACGGCGATCGACGGTCTGGGCGGCCGCGGAAAGAACGGCGCCGTCTACGGGGTGAACGCCGCCAAGGCGGGACCGGCCCTGCTGACGGTCGAGTGCGCGAACGTCTCCGGGAAGTGGCAGCGGCTGAAGCTTTCGGTCAACGGCAAGGAGTCGGTTCTCAACGTGGAGCCGACCGGGAGCGACCAGGTCGCCCGTCCGTTGCAGGAGATGGTCTACCTGAAGGCCGGCGACAACCGCATCGAGCTTTACACGACCGAGGGTGACAGACGCGCGCTCCGAATCGGCGCCGTGGCTCTTCCCGCGATGTGAGTTCCCCGCTTCCTTTTGACTTTCGTAACCGAATTTGCCATACTTTTTTGCGAATGGGAGAACGTATGCGTTTAATGGTCATAGCGGTTTGTTTGCTGGGTGCGGGAATCGCGCGGGCGGAAGAGGCGGCGGCGCCGGCGCCGGTTGAGAAGACCTATCCTGTGCGGACGTGGACCTCGGTGAACGGGAATATCCTGGAGGGGGCGTTCGTCAAGGAGGAGGACGGCAAGGTCTATATCCGCCGGGCAAATGGGCGGATCGCCGCGACCAGCCGCGCGAAGCTGTCGCCCAACGATCTGGCCTGGATCGCGACCGCCACCCAGACAACGGCGGAGAAGCCGGTCCGCTCCTTCGAGAAGGCGACGC
>DBXN01000154.1:2365-2664 GCA_002309585.1 Verrucomicrobia bacterium UBA1211 | reverse complement strand
AACAACCGCGAGGACAAGACGCTGGCGTTTCTGTTGCGCGACGCCAATAAGATTTACGGCTGGAGCGACATTCTGGCCGACTGTTACATCACCGACACCGGTAAGCGGGGGAAGCTGAAGGAGATGAACTTCATCACGGTCAATGCCGTTCCGCTGGGCGAGGCGGCGCGGATGGCGGTTGAGAAGTTTCAGCTGGGCATCGCCTATCCGATCCTTGTGTCGCGCGAGGTGATCAACGGGCAGGGGTATTGGATCCTTCAGAATGTGCCCGATTACCTCTCCGCCGTGAAGCTGAAGGA
>DBXN01000154.1:498-2311 GCA_002309585.1 Verrucomicrobia bacterium UBA1211 | reverse complement strand
CCCGCACCTTGAGGCGGGGGCGGGCGCCAACCGAATGAGGGTTTTGCGATGTCCGATGTGCTTACCGTTGTGAGTTGCGCGATCGACCCCGATCAGGTCGATTGCCTGTTTGAGTTGCTGGATGCCGATCTCTTCACGCCGACCTCATGGTTTGATCTGGAGAAACAGGTCTGCCGCGTGGATGTCTTCCTGGAAGACGCCGAACAGGCGCCGATGGTTTGCGCCGCGCTGACGAACGCGGGCCGGCTGATCGGGCTGGATCTGAAGCCCTCCTGTTCGACGATGGCCCGGAGCGACTGGGCCGAGAGCTGGAAACGGTTTTTCCATGTCGAGAAGGTGTCCGAGCGTGTGGTGGTGCGTCCCTCGTGGGAGCCCTATACGCCGCAGCCGGGAGAGGTGGTGATCCGGCTTGATCCGGGGATGAGTTTCGGGACCGGCAAACACGCGACGACCCAGGCGTGTCTCCGGTTTCTGGACCGGCTGGCGGGCGAGGATGTGAACCGTTCCGTGATCGACATGGGGTGCGGGTCGGGCATTCTGGCGATCGGCGCGAAACTGCTGGGGTTCACCGATGTGGCGGCTTTCGACAATGATCCCGACTGCCTGCATGTCGCGTTGGAGAACGCGGATTTCAATGGCGTCTCGTTCCCGGTGACGGTCGATGACCTCTCCCATCCCTATCCCCCGCGCGACATCGCGGTGGCGAACATCCTCGCGCCGGTGCTCATCACCTTCGCGCGGCAGGTTGCCGCCTCGGTCGCCCGCAAGCCCGACGCCCGGCTGATCCTTTCCGGCATTCTGGACGAGCAGTATCCCGCCGTGCGGGCGGCCTACGAGGCGCAGGGGATGCGGGAGGTCGATACGATCCTGATCGAGAACTGGCGGAGCGGGCTGTTCCAGCCGCTTCTTTCACCGGAGGGTTGACATGATGGAGAAGACGACGTATGTGATCGGCCACCGCAATCCCGATACGGATTCCATCGTCTCGGCGATCGCATACGCCGAGCTGAAGCGCCAGCAGGGGAATCCCAACTGCTTTCCCGCGCGGGCGGGGAAGCTGACGCCGCAGACAACCTATATCCTGGAGCGGTTCAACATCCCCGCGCCGGTCTACATCCCCGAGCTGATCCCGAAGGTCGGCTACTATCTGAACCGCGAACCGATCACCGTCTCGGAGAATACCTCGCTTTGGAACGCGCTGGAACTCATGCACACCCGCAACATCAAGATTCTGCCGGTGGTGGATGAGAAGGGGCATTACCGCTCGGTGCTGAACCACAACGCCTTCGCGACCAACATCACCAAGCGGATCAATCCCCACCGGAAGGCGATCATCCCGACCAGCACCCATCTGCTGCTGGAGACGCTGAAGGCGCAGCCGATCGTGACCTTCGGCGGGGACGAGGTCTCCCGTTCGCGGATCGTCGTGGCGGGTTCCTCCACCGAGACCTTCAAGAAGCATCTGCAATCCGAGATTCCCGCCAACGCGTTGGTGCTGACGGGGGACCGCGAGGAGGTCCAGCGGTTCAGCGTCGAGTGCGGCGTCCGCGCGGTGATCGTCACGAACGGGGTCGCGCCGGCGAAGGGGGTGCGCGAACTGGCGGAGAAGAACGGCGTGACGGTGATGATCTCGCCCTACGACACCTCCTCCACCGCGTTCCTGATCCTCTATTCGACGCCGGTCAGCACGATGGCCGACACCGAGGCCAAGACGGTGAACGTGAACAGCTACATCCGGTCGATCCGGGAGGTGCTGCGCGCCACGCCCTCGCACTGCGTGCCGGTCCTTGACGACGCGCAGGTCGTGGTGGGG
>DBXN01000154.1:208-363 GCA_002309585.1 Verrucomicrobia bacterium UBA1211 | reverse complement strand
CCGATCACCTTCATCAACCGTGTGGTCGGCGCGACTTCGACGATCGTCGCGGGCATGTATGTCGAGCAGAAGGCGGTCCTGACGCCCGGTATCGCGGCGCTTCTGCTGGCGGGCATCCTGACCGACACGCTGATGCTCCGTTCCGCGACGACGAC
>DBXN01000154.1:0-145 GCA_002309585.1 Verrucomicrobia bacterium UBA1211 | reverse complement strand
CACGAGATCTTCGGCAGCACACGCGCCTTGGCGAGTCTCCCCGCGGATGAGATCATGTCAATGGACAGCAAGTCCTACACCGCCTGCGGCAAACGGTTCGCCGTCAGCCAGGTGGAGGTGACCGGCAGCACCGATTCGCTCCTGA
>DBXN01000093.1:5592-6589 GCA_002309585.1 Verrucomicrobia bacterium UBA1211 | reverse complement strand
CCGGCGTGGGCACGCCGTTCGTCATGCTGCCCGAGGCCGAACCCGCGAACCGCACCGCAGGGGCGCCGTTGCGTATCCGATAGGTCGGCCGCGTGTCTTTATTGTGAGTGTTGACATGGGCGAAGTCGGGCATGGTTCCCGCGTTGGGCCACAGTTCCACATTGCTGCCCTCCTCGTATCCTGTCAACGTCGATGCGTCAAGATCCACCAGCAGCTCGCCGGCGGTCTCAAACTCCACCGCGCCAAGCGTCAGCGCGGAAAGCGCCACAACGCCACATAATCCCTTCAAACACCTCATAGACAACCCTCTTTCTTCTTCGTTATTGTTCCAATTTACACGGGACCGCCCAATCGGCATAAACGCCGATTTGGCTATCGGTCAAACCATCTCCCATCGGAATAGGAAATAGGATGCCATAAACCCGTGCGAAAAACAAGGCTGGAGGTTCCCAAAAAATGATATTGATATCCCTATGGGTCACCGCCATCGCGGCGGTCATATTCTGGCCGCCGGTCACCCGGATACGATCTGTCACAGCGAGCGTTCCGTTGTCGAACGTTGACGCCGGCGCGTTGCCAACGGAATCGGCGGGGCATTCTGAGACCGTCGTGCCGTTGAACGGCCAACGGTGGGTAAGCGTGGCGGGAGGCACGAACGTGAACGTGACGCTGTAAACCTCGCTCTCCTGCAATCCCGGCCTGTACGCCCTGGCCTTGACGGTTGTGCCGTCCGTTACCGTGAACGGTGCGGAATAGGCCGTGCTGGATGCCGTGGGGGTATAGCTTAGACCCTGATACGAATCTCTGCCCATTTCATCAATCCTTCCCATAGCGGTTCGGTATGGTGACCATGAACGCCCCGATTAACCCATCGCCCTCTATGGTGGAGGCAGTCGCGTGTGCTGCCGCCGCGAGTGGTAACCCGCATCTCCGTTCACATGCCCTGACTGACATGTGCCGGTTGTAGCCATTCATGGCGGATAGAGTATCACACCCC
>DBXN01000093.1:0-5546 GCA_002309585.1 Verrucomicrobia bacterium UBA1211 | reverse complement strand
CGCTTTTCTGGTTTCCAATCGGACAGGATATGGGTATACTGGGGATATTCAAGAGGGGATTGTCGGCTCAACGCGCGGTCGGGACCGCGTGGGGATTACGGGTACCCCGCGACAGGATAGAAAAGGAGGCGTTTGATGAGAAATCTTGTGATGACACTTTGCATGTTCGGGACGGTGGCGGTTTGGGCGGCCAAACCGGATTTGAACACCTTTATCGCCCATCGCGGCGAGTCGTTCGACGCGCCCGAGAATACCCTGCCCGCCTACAAGATGGCGGTGGACCGGGGGTTCGGGTTTGAGTGCGACGTCTACCTCTCCACCGATAAGCGGGTTTTCAGCTTTCACGATTCCAACCTCAAGCGGACCACGGGGCGCGATCTGCCCTGCAACAAAGCGAGTTGGGAAGAGGTGGTCTCCAAGCTCGACGCCGGCGGATGGAAGGGCGAGCAGTGGAAGGGGACCCGCCCGGCGCTGTTGGAGGAGATTCTGGATCTCGCGCGGGATGGCCGTTACATCTATGTCGAGATCAAGACCGGCCCGGAGATCGTCCCGTATGTGAAGGATGTTTTCGCCAAGCAGACCAAGGCGACCCCGAAAAACGCGCTCTTCATCTGCTTCAACAAGGCGACCTGCAAGGAGCTGAAAAAGCTGATGCCGGAATACAAGGTCTATTGGCTGAGCGGTTCGAAGGCGGGCAAGAATCCGGTTACGGCCGAGGGGATTCTGGCGGGTCTGAAGGAAACCGGCGCCGATGGCATCGACATCCACTTCGATCCCGCGATCATCACGGCGGACTTCGCGAAGAAGATCATCGACGCGGGATACGAATTCCACGTCTGGACGGTTGATAAACTCGACCTCTCGCTCAAGGCGTTCGCCGTCGGCGCCCAGACCGTCACGACCAACTGCGCGAAAAAGCAGCTGGACGAATACCGCGCCCTCCAGAAGTAACGGGTTTTCCCAAATTTTTGTGGGAATGGCCTCTTGGGTTGAGGTTGCGCGCTAAGCCGCACGGCGGGTGGCGGACCCGTCCGGGCTGAAGGACACCTCCTTCACCCGACATCCCCGTCCCCGCCATCCTGCGGTGTGCCGTTCCTTATCAGATCAGGACCCAGAGCCAATAGGTCAAGGTGAATTCGCGCTTCTCGCCGGGCTTGAGATCGAATTCCCAGGTCAGGACGCGTTCCAGATTGACATGGCAATCCTGTGTGGGGGGCGTCCTGTTTTTCGTCGGCTCGATCGATGTTTCCATGATCTCGCCCGAGATCGTCTTCTTGACGATCAGCGAGGCGGGGACATTCCGGAAGTTCTGCACGACGAAGGTTCCGGTCACGATCTCCCGCCGGTAGTGTCGCGACTGAAAGTCGAACCGGTCTTCCGCCTTGAGCGAACCGATCTTGGAAGAGACGGTCTTGCCGTCGCCCACCTCGCTGTAGGAGCCCGTGACCGAGAGCGCCTTGGTGATCTTCACGAGCGTGGTGTCGCCGGGATTGGTCCAGGTGCTCTTGGCCTGGCCGAGGATCCGGCGTTCCTCCGTCACCTCGATCGGGGCGGTCGTCATCGGGAAGTCGAAGGGATTGGTGAATCGGACGGCGTCCCAGAGGATCTGGGCATCCTTGTTGTCGTTGTTGCGGTTGCGCCCGTACTCGTCACGCGTGTCGGACAGATTCCAATCGACAATCCGCTTGATCGCCGTTTCCCCCGCGCCGAGCGGGACGGAACGGGTTGCCCCCTTCTTGAGCGAGACCTGTCCGATGGACCGGTAGTGGATGTCCGATCCCGCGCCGGACTCGTTCACCGCGAAGGCGGCGGCTGAGATGTCGAACCCGTCGGCGGGGGCGCTATTCATCATGACGCTCTGCGACATCACGCCGCTCCGCATTTTTGCCCCGCCGACCGCCCAGGGGTCGGCGTTTTCCACCGCGTTGACCGCATCCCGGTAGAGGTTGAATGACATTCCCCAGCCGAGCAGGGAGGGAACGCCGGCGTAGAGCAGGTTGGGAAATCCCGAAATCAGCGAGACCTCCGTCCCGTCCCAATCCATCATCTCGTTGTTGAGGTCCGCCGTCATGGTGACGGATCCCTTCTCCCCTTTCAGGTCGAGCCGGTAGGAGGGGGTCCAGGTCGCCCCGTCCGTGAGATACTGGACGACGAATGGCTTCGCCGTGCCCTCGAATCGCCAGATCGGCGCCTGCCGCTCGATGTCGCAGGCGATCCCGTCCTCCGCCCACGCCGACACCACATTCGCCTCCGGAATCACGACCGTGGAGCCCGTTTTCAACCGCAGCGTCAATTCGGCCGCCGGCGCGGGTCGGGTCGGCTCCGGATAACCGTAGTAGTAACGCCGCGACTGTGCGGCGGGCGGTTTCCGGGCGGCCTGGGCGGCCACCACCGTACCCTTGAGGGTGAAAAGTTTATCGTTCTCGCCGATGGAGAAGGATTTCACGCGGATGCCGCCGTTTCTTTCGGCGGCGGAGAGGTTGTCCGAGAGGGTCGGCGCGATGCGGAAGGTGATCATCACCTCACGTCCGGCGTAGGTGTCGGTCCAACTGGAAAGGGCCGCCTGTTCGTCCCTGTCGCGCAGAAGGTCCGCCGTCTCCGCCGTGATCGTCACCGGTTTGTCGGCCGAATGCCAGAAGGTCCCGTAGGCGGGACGGCAGGCTCCGTCCACCCGCGCGACCCCGTTGGCGTCCGGCGTGATCCGACGCGTGACCACCGCGAGGCCGTTTTTGTATAACCCGACAGAAAGGATCGGCGCTGGATCCAGTTCGGACTGTTTTACCATCTCCGCAAAAGCCGCTACCGGAAGAAAAAAGAACACGATTAGCCGTTTCATTACATTACTCTCCTCATATGGTCCATCAAACGCCTTAAAAATACCATAGGCACTCTCGTCTTTTCAATACCAGATTGACCGCCTTTTCCGCCCCGATCGTCCCGAAGGTAAACTTCCCCTTTCATCTGATTCCGTTTTCGGGTAAGATAATATCTTTCCTTTGAGAGAAGGTATCATTAATGATGGATGTTGAATTTCGTTATCGGGAGTTTCTGCCTGAATCACGGCGGGTGGTCGTGAAGGTCGGAACGCGGGTCATTGAGCAGAAGAGCGGGTGTCCGGATCTGAAGTCGATCCGGAGCCTGGTCAAGCAGGTCGCGGCGTTGCATCGCGCCGGATATGAGATTCTGATGGTCTCTTCCGGGGCGATCGGGGCTGGGATTGACGCGTTGGGTCTGAAAAAGCGGCCGACCTTGGTTCCGGATCTCCAGATGTGCGCGGCGGTCGGACAGGCGAAGCTGATGGCGCAGTATGAGCAGCTGTTCCAGACGGAGGGGCTGATCATCGGGCAGGTTCTGCTGACGCATACGGATTTCCAGCACCGGATCCGGTTCGCGAACGCGAAGCGGACGATGGAGCACATGCTTCGACAAGGCATCGTTCCGATCATCAACGAGAATGACGTGGTGGCGGACGAGGAAGTGAAGGCAAGCCTTTCGCTCGGCGACAACGACTATCTGGCCGCGCTGGTGGTGAAATTGGTCCGGGCGGATCTGATGGTGATCCTCTCGACGGTGAACGGCGTTTTGGACGGTGACGGGAAACGGGTCTCCTGCATCGAGAACCTGACCAGCGCCTTCAAACTGGTCGATCCGTCGCTGCAGGCGGGGGGACTCTCGAAGGGCGGTATGGATTCGAAGCTGCGTGCCGCGCAGATCGCGGTGAAGAGCGGTTGCGCGACGGTGATCGCCGATGGCCGGGAGCGGAATATCCTGGCGAATATTTTGGCCGGGAAGGATGTCGGGACGCTGCTGATCACCAGCGCACTATAAATAAGATTAAAAGGTTAAAGGGTTAAAAGATTAATAAGGTTGTGGGGTAGAGGAAGGTTAAAGGATTAAAAGGTTGAGGGAAGGTTAGAAGGTTGAGGGTTGAGAAGGCTGATGGCTGAACGGCGAGTTGTTGGACGAGGTTGAAGGGGGGAACGGGGAGAGAGAAATGAACGAGACGGATTTGCACCAGACGATTCGGAAGATGGGTGACCGGGCGCTTGCGGCCGCGCGGAAGTTGGCGAACTGCTCGACGCGGAAGAAGAACGCGATCCTGCTGGCGATGGCCGATGAGATTGAGGCGCAACGCGAGGCGATTACCGCCGCCAACCGGGAGGATCTCGAGGCGGCGCGGAAAGCGGGGTTGTCGCCGGCGATGATCGACCGCCTGACGTTGACCGAAGGCCGGATGAAGGGAATGATCGAGGGGATCCGGACGGTGGCGGCTTTGCCGGATCCGGTCGGGAAACGGCTGGCGAAAACGGTTCGGCCGAACGGACTGGTGATCGAGAAACGCCGGGTTCCGATCGGCGTGATCGCGATCATCTACGAATCCCGGCCCAACGTGACCGCCGATGCCGCCGTGCTTTGCATCAAGACCTCCAACACCGTCATTCTGCGGGGCGGCAAGGAGGCGATCCGCTCAAACCGGGCGATTGCCCAAGCCCTCCAGACGGGCGGCGCGAAGGCGGGCTTGCCGGATGACGCGGTTCAGCTGGTCGAGACGACCGACCGCGACGCGGTCCGTGAGCTGGTCCAGATGGACGACCGGGTGGATCTCGCCATCCCGCGCGGCGGCGAGTCGTTGATCCGGGCGGTCATGTCCTGCGCCCGCGTGCCGGTTCTGAAGCACTATAAGGGCGTTTGCCACATCTACGTCGCGCCGGATGCCGACCAGGATCAGGCGCTGGCGATCATCGAGAACGCCAAATGCCAGCGTCCCGGCACCTGCAACGCCGTTGAGACGCTGTTGGTGGACCAGGCGATCGCGGAGACCTTCCTGCCCAAGCTGGGGGCATGGGCGAAGCGGGCGGGCGTCACGCTCCGCGCCTGCCGCGCCGCGCAGGCGTGGCTGCCGGATGCGGAAGCGGCGACGGCCGATGACTGGACGGCGGAGTATCTCGCCTTGATCCTCTCCGTCAAGGTGGTCAAGGGACTCAAGGCCGCCATCACCCATATCAACCGTTACGGGTCGCACCACTCCGACGCCATCCTGACGGCCGATTCCCGTGCCGCCAAGCGGTTCTTGAAGGAGGTCGATTCGGCGGCCGTCTATGTGAACGCCTCCACCCGGTTCACGGACGGCGGCGAGTTCGGCATGGGCGCCGAGATGGGCATCAGCACCGACAAGCTTCACGCGCGCGGTCCGATGGGCCTTGAGGAACTCACGACCTACAAGTACACGGTGACTGGCGATGGAGTGATTAGGNNAGCTTCACGCGCGCGGTCCGATGGGCTTGGAAGAGTTGACCACCTACAAGTACCAGATTACGGGCGAAGGCCAGATCAGAAAATGACAAGGAGAGCGTGAACGTGAGACCGAAGAACGTGTCGCTGGCCGCGCTTGCGGAGGCGATTGAGGGCGCCAAACACATTCTGATCTCCGGCCATGTCCGGCCGGATGGTGATGCTTTGGGGTCGATCCTCGCGTTGACCCATGTGCTGAACGAGGCGGGGAAGGATGCGACGGGCGTTTTGGATTCGCTCGACGGACTGGGCGG
>DBXN01000048.1 GCA_002309585.1 Verrucomicrobia bacterium UBA1211 | reverse complement strand
CTAACTCGCCCGCGTTATTCCCATTCGAAAACGACAGGCATGCGCGGGCGAGTTAGCCCACGCGGACAAGAAAAGTTGTTCAAACAGTTGTTTTCAACCATCATGAACTTCGACGGTGAATTGCGCTTTCCTTACTATCGGGAATAAGTTGCGTTTCCCGCTTGCCCCGGCAGCCGTTTTGTGGTTCAATCACGCCGATTCCACGTTACCGTGGGATTCGGGCGTGAAAACGTCCCAGGCTGAAATAATGTTTTCGCCATTCTCCCGCCGCGCACGTACGTTGACCGCGATTACAAGAACAGAAACTAAGCATTGAGGTGAGTCATGGACAGAAACAAAGCAAAGGGAATGTTGTGGGGACTCGTGGTGGGCGATGCGCTCGGCAGCCCGATCCAGTTCAGCGAAAAGGATGCGCATCCCTGGATCACCGAGATGGTGGCATGCCCCATCTTCAGGTTACCGCCCGGATACTGGACGGACGATTCGTCGATGGCGATGTGCATCATGGATTCGTATGTTCGAAAAGGCACGTATGATCTGAAGGATATCGCCCAGACATTCGCCTTTTGGCTCCTGAACGGATATCTTTCATCGGTTGAGGACCAAGCGTTCGATGTCGGCGGCAGAACCGACCAATCGATCAGGGCTTTTGTGAAGACGGGGTCACTCGTCAACGGGCAGGAATCGTCTCAAGGCAACGGCTCGATCATGCGGTTCGCCCCCTCCTTCCTACTGGCGCAGAAGACATCCGAACCCCGGCGGGTCATCCATGAGATAAGTGACCTCACGCACAGTTCCAAACGTGTGCGTGAGGTTGCGGACCGAATGGCTCGGATCCTCACTGAACATCTGCGCGGCGAACGGACAACCGAACAATCCCCCTACACAGACCGGGAATCAGTGAACAACTCCGGTTGGGCGGTTTCAACGCTTGATGCCGCGCTTTGGGCATTCAACACAACGCCAACGCTCGAAGAGGGCCTTATCGTAGCCGTCAATCTCGGGGGCGATTCGGACACCATCGGCGCCGTCTTCGGACAGATCGCCGGCGCGTACTACGGATTCAACGCCATCCCGAAACGGTGGGTGGAAGCCGTCAAGACATGGGAAAAGGTGGATAGGCTCATCGAACGCTTTTTGGATACATTGGGGATCTTACGGGAATCGCCCGCAAAGAACGGGAAGGGCAAGGACACAACATCCAGCGGCCAATCGGCATGACGATGTTCGGTTTAATCTTTCTGTTCCCTGTGCCCTATTTTGTGCCTGTTCGTGTCGGGCGAAGCCCGGTTCGTGTCCGGTGAAGCGGCGGAGCCCGAAGGGTACGGCAGGCAGACGCGGCGGGCGTGGCGAGAGCCGCAAGCCCAGACGGCGTAATTCATGATGGTTTAAAACAACTTTTCTTGTGCGTGCGGGCTAACTCGCCTGCGCATGCCTGTCGTTTTTGAATGGGAATAACGCGGGCGAGTTAGCCCGCGTTCCCCTTTAAGTGGTTTGGGTTGTTTCCCGATCCCAGCCGGCAGGGGTGAAAAACACAGAAGAGCCCGCGAAAGGAACTTTTCCGAATCCCCGCTTGACGGAAGGGCGGCGAAATGGTAAATTGGTTTTTGTTTTCTTTTAGGGGCGATTAGCTCAGTTGGTTAGAGCACTACCTTCACACGGTAGGGGTCTTGGGTTCGAGTCCCGAATCGCCCACCATCCTCAAACACACCTTTTCCCCATCCCATAACCTGTCTAGCGCAAGACTTCGGACTTCAGACATCAGACTTCCGTACCCGCGTGAGCACAAAATGGGTGCGGTGGTGAGCGCGAATGAAATTGCCCAACGCTATGACGGCGGCTATGAAGCTAAGGCAATCAACGGGACGGCATACATCCCGCCTCCGAAGCTCAAGACATCTTTTCCCGAATACAACACGATTCCCGTAAAACGCTCCTTTGCGAAGCGGGAGGCAAACCACTTCATGTGCTTGAAGTCTCCCGCCCCCACCGTTCCAGACTTGACTTCAACTCCAAGCAGTTCGCCATTTGTTCCCTTGACCAAAAAATCTATTTCACGTTTGTCGCTGTCTCGATACTGCGTCAGCTCATATCCCGCATGCATGTCGGCAAGCGCGGACAACTCATGGTGAACCCACGTCTCGACGAGTTTACCGCATGCGTCATCATCGTAATAGACGGAATCCTCATCCCATCCCAGTAAATTGGCCAGCAGTCCGGCGTCCGCGGCAAAGTATTTGGGTCGCTTCCCCAACTTCGCGTAGTCGCTGTCAGACCATGGTGGGACTTCGTCGAAAAGATAAAGTGCCTTCAGTAGAGACAAATACGTGACCGCCGTCTCCTTGCTGATACCGGACACCGCGCACAGATTCTTCAACTCAAAGAACTTTGACGAGTATGCGAGCAACCAGTGCGCGACCTTGCGAAGCGCATCAACCCGCCTGATCTCGGTCACATCGGGGACATCCTTCCTGAGAATGTCGTCAAGATACCCGCGATACCATTCAATACGCGACTTGACATCAAAATCGATGGGCTCGGGATAACCGCCGCAAAAAGCGCAATGGATAACATCACGCTTGTCGAACTTGTCCGACACCTGAGGAAAATCCCGCGAAAAGGCACGTTGAAGGAAATCCCCTGTACCACTCCGTATTTCGCCGAGCGTCAATGTCCGGAGGCGAATGTGTCCAAGCCGCCCGGCCAGGGAATCCGACACGGCTTTTACGAAATGCAGATTTGAACTTCCCGTAATCAAATACTGTCCTCTGGAATTATCATGATCGACCTTGCTTTTTATGGCGTTCAGCAGCTCAGGCGCTTTCTGGATTTCATCGATCACCAAAGTACGACCGTCTCTCCGCTCGACGAATGTCATCGGGTCATCTTTCGCCGCCTTCAGAATTGCCGCGTCGTCCAGCACCAAATGCCGCATCTTCCCACCGGCCACATATTCGGCCAATGTTGACTTTCCGCACTGCCTCGCGCCCGTCAGATGGACACCCCTGCGGACGGACAGATTCCGCCGCAAATCTTCCTCCAACCACCTCTTAATCATAAATCACCTTTTCTTCCTTCCGAGTGGACATTGTGCAAGAAAATCCGATTAAAAGTCAAGTAGGATTTAGATTAAAAGTCGAATAGATATCCGGTTAAAAGTCGAATAGCGACCCGATTAAAAGTCGAATAGTCCCCTACCCACATGAACAATTAAGGTGAAAGCGCGTGGGAACCCCCTATTCCCTGTTCCCTATTCCCTGTTCCCTTTTCGTGATCGCGCGTAGCGCCCTGGTTCCCTGATAAACGCCTTTACGACCTGTGCCCGAAAGGGACTTTTCCGAATCCCCGCTTGAAAGTCACATGGGGCGTGTATTATAGTTTACGCTACATGTGCGGATGATCCGCGCGTGTCAGATAAAAGGAGAGAACGGTGCGTATCCCTAAAATTCCTCTTGTGGCCCGCATCCTGATCGGGTTTATCGCCGGCACGGTCTTCGGGTTGGCGCTGTCCGAGTGTTGTTCGAAAGAGACGGCCGGAACGGTTCTCCGCTACCTCTCGCCGTTCGGAACGGTTCTGGTGGCGATGCTGAAGACCGTCGTCTACCCGATCATCTTCTTCTCGCTGATCTGCGGCGCCGCCTCCCTCCCGTTGCGGAAGTCCGGCCGCGTGGGCGGCGCGGTCCTGCTCTGGTACACGGCGACGTCCCTCTTCGCGACCCTGCTCGGTGTGGCGCTGGCGGTCCTGATGAATCCCCGCCTGTCCGGCGCGGACACGCTCGCCGCCGGCCACCTGGCGGATGTGAAAGCCTCGGCGGGCGCGGCGACCTCCGCCACCTTCACCGATTTCCTCACGGGACTCTTCCAAAACCCCTTCGCGGCATTGGCGAACGGGCAGTTCCTGCCCATCATCCTCTTCGCCATCGCCTTCGGCCTCGCCGCCCGGAGCATTCTGGACAGTACAGGTGAGGACAGCGAAACCGCCGATACGGTACGGACCCTGCTGAAGGCGTTGGACGGTGCGCAGCGCGTTTCCTTTAAACTGATCGGCTGGGTGATCCACTACTTCCCGATCGGCGTTTTCGCGCTCGCCGCCACGAACTTCGCGACCAACGGAACCCTCCTCTTTGGTCCCTATCTCCAGATCACCTGCTGCGTCGTGCTCGGTGTGCTGGTCATGATCCTGATCGTCTATCCCCTCTCAATCGCGCTGGCCTGCCGGGAGAACCCCTTCCGGATCCTCTACCGGTTGCGCTCCGCGATCCTGACGGCGTTCGTCACCCGCTCGTCGGCGGCGACCCTGCCCGTCTCCTTCCTCGCGATAGACGAGCTGGGGGTTGACCGGACGCTCTCCAGTTTCTCGCTCCCGATGGGCGCGACGGTTAACATGGACGGCGTATGCGTTCATCTGCCGGTCTTCGTGATCCTTGCGGCCAATCTCTTCGGCCATGACCTGACCTTCCTCCAGATCACCGCGCTCTGCCTCTCGATCCTCTTCGCGTCGATCGGCGCGGGCGGGATTCCCGGCGGATCGGTCTTCCTCCTCTTCATGGTGCTGGAGAACATGGGGCTAACACCGGACCAGGTGGCCGTTGTCGTGGCGCTCGCCCTCGGCATCAACCCGATCCTCGACATGTTCGAGACCTGTTGCAACGTCACCGGCGACAACGTTTGCACCTACATCGTCGCGCATAAAAGCGGACTGATCCACGTTCAGTGAGTGAGAGGGAAGGAAGTGACGAGTGACGGGTGACGAGAGGGAATGAAAAATGAAGAACGAGTGATTATGGCATTGTGGAAATAGGACAATGTGGCACTGTGGCATTATGAAAATGTGGCAGCGAGTAATTCCACAATGGCTTAATGTCATAATTCCATCATTTCAGAATGAAACCCTCAACGCCCAACGCTCAACGCCCTTTGCATTGACAGATTCCATGAAAACATGATACCCTTACACCGTTTTGATACTTGGTTAAGGGTCTGACTAGGAGACCTTTTAACGTTTAACGCGAGGACAAACACGATGAATAGACGTGATTTTCTGACGGCCTCGGCCGTTGCGGGATTGGCGGTTTGCGCGCCCGTCAAAGCGCATGGGGAAGAAAGCGGCGCGGCAGGGATGCCGAAACTGACGCCTCCGGCGAAACCCGCCAAACTGAACCTGAGCCTCCAGTGGGGCATGATCCCCGGCGGCGCCATCAACCAGAAGCTGGACTTCCTTGAGGCGAACGGCTATCAGGCGTTCGAGATCCCGACCGGCGACTGGCTGCTGAAGAACACCGATGAGCTGGAAAAGGCGATGAACAACCGGAAACTTTTCATCGCAACGGCGTGCGGACCGAGCGATTTCTCCTATGCCGACGAGAACCGCCGGAACCAGGAGGTCGAGAAGTTCCTCCCGCAGATCGAGAAACTGGGCCAGCTGAAGGCGGTCGGTCTGATCATCTGCCCCGCGCGCGGCAAACCCGAACTCGGGCTGAAAGAGCTCCGCGCCGATTTCGTCAGCAACACCGGTAAACGGATCAGCGAGAAGGCCGCCGAGTGCGGCACCCTCATCGTCCTTGAGCCGCTCCGCCGGAACGAGACCCCGTTCATGCGGCAGGTCGCCGATGCGGCCTGCATCGCGCGGGATATCGGCAAGGGCTGCGCCGTGATGGCCGACTTCTGGCACATGGCGCTCGAAGAGACCAGCTTCATGGGCGCGGTCATCTCCGCCGGCCCGCTGCTGAAACACGTTCACATCGCTTCGCTCCGTCACCGCCAGATTCCGGGGTGCGACGGCGATGCCGACAACTATGTGGATGGCTTCAAGGGCCTGAAGCTGATCGGGTACCAGGGGGCTGTCAGCCTCGAAGGCGGCGTCCCGAAGGGACAGAACAAGGAAGAGCTTCTCAAGCGGATGTGCGACCTGTTGCGCGCGCAGTGGGAAATGGCGTAAACAAACACCTAAACGAAAAGGAAGAGAGAGTATGAATCGCAGAACGTTCATGAAACAGTCGGCCGTGGTTTCGGCGATGATGGCGGCGGCGCCGTCGATCGTGATCGGTCAGGAAGTCAAGCGTGTGTTCAAAGTGGGCGTCGTGGGATGCGGCGGCCGCGGATCGGGCGCGTTCGACAATCTCCGCCAGGCGGCGAAGGAACTGAACTACGGGATCGAGCTGGTCGCGACTTCCGACTATTTCGAGGACAAGGCGAAGGGTTTCGCCAAATCCAAGGGCGTGAAGGAAGAGGACCTCGGCAAGGTCGCCCACTGGGGACCGAATGGGTACAAGGACGTCATGGCCAGCAACGCCGAGATCGTGATCCTGACCACCCCGCTGAACTTCCGGCCGCAGCATCTCGAAGCCGCCATCAAGGCGGGCAAGCATGTCTTCGCCGAGAAGGGCGTCGCGGTTGACGGTTTTGGCGTGCGCCAGTTCATCGCCGCCTCGAAACTCGCCGCCGAGAAGAAACTGACGATCGTCGCCGGCACGCAGCGCCGCCACCAGCGCGGTTACCGACTGCAGGCGAAGGCGCTGGCCGATGGGCTGGTGCAGCCGATCCTCGGCGGTAACGTCTACTGGAACGGTTCGGTGCCGTGGGTCAAGCGCCGCTCCCCGGGCGAGTCCAACGCGGCCTACCTCTGCAAGAACTGGCTGAACTTCACCGAGCTGTCAGGCGACCACATCTGCGAGCAGCACGTCCACAACATCGATATCGCCAACTGGTACCTCGGCCGCTATCCGCGGTCCGCCGTGGGCTTCGGTTTCCGCGCCCGCCGCTACTCCGGCAACCAGTATGACTTCTTCGGCATCGACTTCGATTACGGCGAGGGCGTCCACATCCACAGCATGTGCCGCCAGATCGACGGTTGCCACAACAACGTCTCGGAACACTTCCGGACCCCTGACGCCGAGATCTTCGGCGGTGGCCAGATCAAGCGTCCGAACGGCGACAAGGTCGAGCTGAAGGGCGACTTCGAGGACGGTAACCCCTACGTGGTGGAGCACAAGGACCTGCTCCGCAGCATCACCGGCGAAGGCCCCTACTACAACGAGGGTGAGACCGTCGCGATGTCCACCGCGTGCGGCATCATCGGCCGTATCTCCTGCTACACGGGTCAGATCGTCCGTCTGAACGACCTCTTCAACGAGAAGTCCCCGTACTACGCGATGGATTGCCACCCGTCGCCGGCCGAGTTCGAGGCGGGCGAGGTGAAGATGCCGAAAGAGCTGATCCAGATGCCGGATCTGACCGGTATCGATCTGCCCGGCCAGCCGTGGCGCGACCTCAAGAACTACAAATAATCCGTTGGCGGATTCAATCGTTCACACGGGGGACCGGGGCAACCCGGTCCCCCGTGGCGTGTTGAGGGTTTCATTCTGAAATTCTGAAATGATGGAATTATGACATTAAGCCATTATGAAATTTCACACCGCCCAACCACCCAACCACTTAACCACCCCACCACCTCTCCCCTACTGCGGTTTATCGTTGACTTTCCATAGTCAGGCCGCCGCAAACATGATACAATGCCGCCCGTTTTTTGGATGATTGGGAATGAGGGAAACGCTATGCGAGCGATTGGAACACTGGCCGTCTTGGCCCTGCTTTTTCTGAATGGATGCGGAACTTCCAAAGAGGTCCTCCACATCTACACATGGTCGGATTACATCAAACCCGAGACGATCGCGGCATTCGAAAAGCAGTACCATTGCGAAGTGACCGTCGATACCTTCGACTGCAACGAAACCATGTACACGAAACTGCGGGCGGGCGGGAACGGATACGACCTGATCTTCCCCAGCACCTTTTTCCTCCAGATGCTGGTTGACGCGAATATGATCCAGCCCTTCAACCTCGACCTCCTCCCCAATGTCCGGAAGAACTTCGACGCCCGTTTCCGCGGCAAGATTTACGATCCCTCCCTCACCCTCGCCATCCCCTATACCATCTTCTATACCGGCCTGGCGTACAACAAAAAACAGTTTCCCGACTGCGTTCCCTCCTGGTCGCTCTATCTGGACCCCCGGTTCAGCGGACGCGCCACCCTGATCGGCGATATGCGGATGACCCTTGGCGCGGCGCTGAAGGCCCTCGGCTACAGTCTCAACAGCACCAGCGAGGAGGAGCTGCAGGACGCCTGCGCGCTCGTCCTGAAATGGAAGAAACAGATTTCCCGCTTTGAGAACGAGGCGTACAAGACCGGCCTCGCCTCGGACGAGTTTAAACTCTGCATGGCCTACAGCGGCGATATCGCGCAGGTTCAGGAAGAGTCCCCCGACATTACCTTCATCTATCCCAAAGAGGGTTTCCCCTGTTCCTGCGACGAAATGTGCATTCCCACCGATGCCCAACATGTCGAACTCGCCCACCGCTTCGTCGATTTCCTCTACCAACCCGAGCAGGCGGCGGAGAATATCGCCTACATCGGCTTCTGCATGCCGGTCCGGGCCGCCTATCCCCTCCTGCCCGAAGCCAAACGGAACAATCCCATCTTCTTCCCCTCGGATGCGGATCTCCAGCGGGCTGAACCGATCCGCCACCTGGGTTCCGCCCTCGGACTCTATATCCGGATGTGGGACGTGATCAAGGCAAAGGATTGATCCCGACAGTTTACGCCCCATTCCCGTTCTTTTCGGATTGCCCCGGCGGGAGGGTTTGGTATAATGCACCATAAATAAAAAAAGGCAGTTGCAAAACCGGATGCAGTACGGTTGCCCGTACCCTTGCAGCAAGACCGAGGCGGTCTTGCCACATCAAGCGCGGCTGGGGTTGCAATTGCTTCAAAGGATACGCGATGATGAAACAGATTCTTAACCCGATTGGCTTCCTGTCGGCGCTCCTGGCGTTTCAGGTTTCGGCGAAAGTCGCCGTCATGGAAACAGTTCATCCCACACGGGATCTTGTTGTGGCGGAGGAGCGGTTCACCCCTCCGGAAAACGCGGAAACCGACATCTCGGACACCTTACAGCAGGCGTTGGACCGAATCGGGAAGCTGGGCGGCGGCACACTCTTCCTTCCGGTCGGCACCTATACGCTGGCGAAACCGGTCACCGTCCGGCAAGGAGTCACCCTGCGCGGGGATTACACCTTCGAGCGGCCCGCGGCCGGAACGGTCCTCCGGATCGTCGCCAACAAAGGCGAGGAAAACGGACCCGCCGCGCTCTCCATCGAACGCGGCGGGGGTGCGGTGGGATTGACCTTCTGGTATCCCGAGCAGACGCTTGACGCCCCCACACCCTATCCGTGGACCATCCGGACCGCCAATGTGCAGCCGAACGACAATCAGACTGTCGCCGACTGCACCCTCGTCAACGCCTGGCAGGGCATCTGCATCGGACCCGAATCGAACGAATTGCACACCTTCCGCCGGTTGCGGATCTGCGCCCTGAAGACCGGCTTCTTTGTGGACAGCACCACCGATATCGGCCGCGTCTGCAACGTGACCGTCTCCCCCGAGGTCTGGTGCAACAGCGGATTTCCCGGATCTCCCGCCCAATCCGCGTTGAACGGCTACCTGCTCGCGCATGAGACCACGGGGGCGGATTACGGGCGAAGCGACTGGGAGTTCATCTGGAAACTCTCCGTCGATCACTACCGTTGCGGTATCCGGTTCCACAAAGGCATGCGCGGCACATCGAACGCGGTTCTGGGCGATTGCGACCTGCTCGACTGCGGAACGGCGCTGGAGGCGAATGACCTCAACCAAGTCGGCCTGGCGCTCTACAACTGCCGGCTCTCCGGCACAACCGCCGCCGTCATGACACCCGTCTTCACCTCCATCGTCCAGTTCCACTCCTGCACGTTGACCGGCGGCGAGCTTCATCTGGACGGACCGGGCATCGCCAGCCTCCACGCCTGTTCGGCGGAAAAGCCGATCACTGTCAACCATGCGGGGCAACTCCTGATGCAGGACACAACCGTTCCGGCCATCCGGCTCGGTCCCCTGACGCGCCGCGCGCGGATTATCGGCTACGACCCGGAGAAGACTGCAATCGAGAATCACGCCACCGCCTGCGATTTCCTCGCGGAACGCGAATCGCCCGCGACCCGGGAACAGAAACCGGTCCTGCCGGAACAGATGGTCTTCCCGCGTCCCCGCTCCCGGAAACTGCTCTCGGTGGCCGACTTCGAAGCCTCGCCGACCCTTACGGACAATGCGGCGGCGTTTCAGGCGGCTTTGGATGCCGCCGCGAAGGAGCCGAATGGCGCGACAGTCTATGTCCCCGCCGGCTACTACCACTTCCGTTCCAACATCACCGTCCCGACCGGTGTCGAGTTGCGGGGATGTTCGGATGTGCCGCACCACACGATCTCCGGCGGATCGGTCCTCATGATCCATCACGGCGCCGATGACGAGAACGGCACGCCCTTCGTCTCACTCCAGCCCGCCTCGGGTCTGCGCGGCCTCTGTTTCTGGTATCCGGAACAGCCCGTCGCCGAAGCCATCCCCTACCCCTGGACCATCCGGTCGCTGGGTAAGGGATGCTGGATGGTGGACGTCAACGTCGGGAACGCCTGGCAGGCCGCCGATTTCGCGACCCATCCGAGCGACGGTCACCGTATCTCCTACTTCTCGGGTGCGATGTTCCGGCGTGGACTCTTCGTCGGCAACAGTGAAACGCGCGGCTGGGTTGAGGATGTTATGTTCAATCCGCACTATTCGCTCCGCGTTCCGGGCAACTTCCCCCGGAAAACCTGGCGGAGGCGTCCGGGGAACCCCAGGGAGAACAACGTCATCCAGCAGCAACGCAGACAACTCGAAGGCATTGTCTTCCGCGATTGCCAGGATGAGCAGATCCGTGGCACCTTCCTCTACGCCGCCCATGACGGCCTCGCGTTCTACGGGAAGACCCACGCGAACCTTCTGATCCACGGCACCGACACCGGCAGCCGTTGCGTCGTGCTTGAAATGTCGCAGGGGTCCACACTGAACGCCGCCCTCGTCCAACTCGTCCCGCTGGGCGACTGGGCCGAAGGCGCCATCATGCTGTTGCCGCAGGACCGTGGTGAATCCCGTTTTCTGGCGAGCCAGTTCTGGGTGAACTTCCCGACCGTCATCCAACGCGGCGAAGGTTCCATCCGGATGGAACAGCTCAACTCCCTTTCCGGCCCGATCCTGGTCGAGAACGGATCCGCCGATATCCTGAACGCCTCGTTCGAGCCGCGTCACCGCGCCTACGTCAGGGTGACCGGCGGCAAGGCGAGGACCGTCGGCTGTTCGGCCGAACAGGGCGCGTTTCATGTTGACGGTCCCGCGTCCGTCTTCGCGAACGCCCACGCATTCCCTTCCGCCGCCAAGTGAGCGGCTTATCCCAACCCAACAACAAGGAAAACAACACCATGAAAAAACTATGTGCCGCAATGCTGTCGCTCTGTGTCGGATGCGCGTTTGCCCAATCCATCCAGGAGCTGACCACCGCCGAAACCTTCAAGGGTGAAAACGGCGAACTTCTCTACCGCCAATATCTGAAAGAGGGTGAAACGCCCGAGACCAAAATCCCGCTGGTGCTCTTCCTCCACGGTGCGGGCGAACGCGGCAACGACAACGCCGCCCAGCTCAAACACGGTGTCGTCCCGCTGGTGATGTACAGCCGGCGGAAGGGCTTCCCGATGCTGCTCCTGGCGCCGCAGTGTCCCCAGAACCAGATGTGGGTCAACACGCCGTGGGGCGCGAGACGGCACGCGATGCCGGGTCCGTCCTCGAACATGTCCCTCGTGCTGAAATTGATTGCGGAGAAGCGCAAGAGCCTTCCCATCGATCCTGACCGCATCTATGTGACGGGCATCTCGATGGGCGGTTACGGGACGTGGGACATCATCCAGCGGGAACCGCAGCTCTTCGCGGCGGCGATCCCGATTTGCGGCGGCGGCGACACAGCGCTCGCCGAGAAAATCCGTAACATCCCAATCTGGGCGTTCCACGGCGATGCCGACGGCGCCGTCCCGGTGAGCCGTTCCCGCTCGATGGTCGCCGCGCTCTGGGCGTGCGACGGCAAAATCCGCTACCGCGAATATCCGGGTATGAACCATGACGTCTGGACACGGACTTACAACGATCCAATGGTCCTCGACTGGTTCTTCCGGCAGCGGAAACAGCCGGACGCGCCGAATACCGAGAAACGGTAGCCGGGGATGACGCGGGACAGACACGCGACGCAGGATTTACCCCCGGAGACACGGGACGGGCCCTCCCCGGACGCCCGTCCCCATTTCCGCCTCGGTGTCATCTGCATCCTCTGTTCCGCCTTCAGTTTCGCCCTGATGGGCATGTTCGTCCGGCTGGCGGACCTGCACGGCGACACGCTTCCCGCGATCCAGAAAAGCTTCTTCAGGAACCTAATCGCGTTTCTGATCGCGGCGGCGCTCTTCATCCGGCGGACAGACGGCTCCCGCATCACGATGCCGCGCCAGGGGTGGCCCGTGCTGATCGCCCGGGCGGCGTTCGGAACGCTCGGCATCTTCGCCAATTTCTATGCGCTCTCCCATATCCCGATCGGCAACGCGGCGATGCTCAATAAACTCTCGCCTTTTTTCGTTGTGGTCTTCAGCGGACTGTGGCTCGGCGAGAAGATCCGCATGCGGCAATTGCTGGCGGTGATCGGCGCCTTCATTGGCGCGTTATTCGTCATTAAGCCGACCTTCGAGATCCGGACGATCCTGCCGGAACTGGTCGGATTCTCCAGCGGGCTCTTCGCAGGCGCGGCCTACACCTGTGTCCGGAAATTGGGCATCCTCAAGGTGGACGCGCGCCTCATCATCCTCTTCTTCTCCGGATTCTCATGCCTGGCATCGGTCCCGTTCATCCTCTTCGATTACCACCCCATGACCCCCGCCCAGATCTGGATCCTCATCGGGGCGGGTGCGGCGGCCGCGGGAGGTCAGTTCGGCATCACGGCGGCATACCGCGCCGCGCCACCGCGCGACATCGCCGTTTTTGACTACACCAACATCCTCTTCGCGGCCCTGCTGGGTTACCTCGTCTTCAACCAGAAAGCCGATCTCTACAGCTGGATCGGCTTCGCGATCATCCTGACGATGGCCTTCCGCATGCGCCGATAGCTTATTTCAGAATCGCGGGAATGATCTCCGAATAGGACGACACCACCGTCGCGCCCTTGATCAAAGGCGCATCCTGACGCTCCTTCTCCGTATCGGCGACCAACACCACCTGTCCGCCGTTGGCGATGAAGGCCTTTAGGGCCGGCGTCGCGTCATTCTTCCCGAAGGACGGAAGAATCACCACATCGGAGTGCGGCAGGCGGTTGACGTCAACCGAATTATCCAGGCAGACATCAAACCGGCGGTCGGGCAGCAGGGTATTGAGATAGAACGAAGCGGCATCAGAGGTATTGATCGTCCGGAAGAAGACCGAGACCGCCCCGCGCACCCGGTCGTGATTCACCGGCGTGGGCGCGACACCCGTCAAGAACGCGAGACCGTTCCGAACGAGATCGAAGTTGTATTCGCTGTGCTCGGGATGCGGACCGCTGAGGAACACCTTCCCCTTCCCGAACCGTCCCCCGACGATCGCCGCCTTGCCGCCCAGCTCCTGAACCGGACGTGACGAACAGGTATTGATGAGCAGACCGTTGTAGCGGGCAAAGACCTTCATGTCGGCATCCGGAACGGGATCGCCGTCCAACAGGGCGGGGCCGCCCCAGTAAACAACCGTGCGGTTGGTGGTCGAGCCGGTGAACACATTCAATCCCTCGGGGGTGAGCTTGATGTCAATCGGGCCCCATCCCCGGTAATGGTTCGGCGTGTCGGCCTTGTACGGGGCGAACCCGATGCGCGGCAACGCCTTGTCTGTCGTCTGCGTAGCGAGGTACGCCCCCGCGCAGATGCCGTAATAGGCCCCGCCGTTGCGCACAAAGCGCTCAATCGCCGCCGTCCCGTCCGTGCCCAGCGTCTTGTACTGGGAGTTGCAACTGCCGCCGGGCTGGATCAACAGGTCGAAACCGTCGAGCGCCCCCTTCCGGATCGCTTCGGCGGAGAGGAACGTGACATCGTACTCGGGCGCGAACTTAAGCATGGAAGTGACGGTGTAGTTCGAGCCGCCGGTATCGGAATAGACCGCCGTCCGAATCCGCTTCTCCGTCGGCCCCGGAAGCGGGGAAGGTTGCGGAAACGCCGTCTTGGCGAAAGCGGTCAACGCCTGAAGCGCCGCCTCCTGGTCGGCGACCACCGTCACACTCGGCACATTCGCCTGTGCCGAACCCTGGTTGGAGACCGTCGCCTGACTCAGCGCGTTCGTGTGCGCCGCCTCGCCCGCGCTTCCCCACGCGAAGATTTGTCCGCCCCGCGCAAGAAACTCCTTCGTGCGTCCGAGATTCCGGCCGTACAGCCCTGCCGACAACGTGGTTGACCGCGTGCCCGCCGGCGCGATCACCGCATCCAGATGCCGCAACGCGCCCTCGGAAATCAATGTCGAATTGAGCGGAATACAGTCGAAGGTCGGCTCGCGCAGCAGCCGCTGGAGGAAACGGGCCGACTCGACGCCGAATGAGTCATCGCAGATGATGCCCAGCGCGAGCTGGCCGCGACGCCGCTGGGGATAGGTCCACGTCACTTCGCGGCCGTGCGTCACATACCGGAACATCGCGCGAACGATGGCATGATCGGCAAGGTCGTATTCCGGATGGACCGCCGTCACGAAGATGCGCCCCTTGCCGTAGGTTCCCGCGAACGCCGCGGCCTGTCCAGCGAAAGAGGGTCGTGGGGACATGCTTTCCGAGTTGATGTCGCAGGCAAAGGTTCCCACAACCTCGATCTCCGCGTCATCCACGGGAAGCGAGGGCAGGGGAACGGGGCCTTCCGAATACCGGATCCGCATTTCCTTCGTCGTGATGCCCGCGAGCTCCTCGGCACGGCGATTGAATCTGATCAGCAAATCGGCGTGGCCCCCGCTCGGGCCGAACTTGAAAGGGATCACATTCAGCATGTCGGGATGGTGTGTCGTCGGTTCCATCAGCAGACAGCAACCCGCGCAGGTGCCGACATACCCGCCGCCCCGCTTCAGAAAAGCCTTCACCTTCTCCCGGCCTTCGGCTTCCAGCATCCGGGCCTCCTGCACCGACCGGCCGCCCGGCATGACAAGCACATCCGTCTCATCGAGCACGCCCGCACGGATCGCCGCCCCATCGACCGGCGTCGTCTGGACATTTTGCGCCAAGGTGGTCAGCGCCAGCCACTGATAGGCCCCCACGCTCCGCGCGCCGCGATCGACAAAGACCGCCACCCGCAGCGGCTTCTCCGCCACCGGCTCCGCCGTCTCCACCTTCTCCGCCGGCACGCTGCGGCATCCAGCATAGCCCAACACCATCCCTGAAACCGCGACACCGAACACCGCGCGAACAATCACACTCCGATCGACTATCCTCTTCATATCCCATTCCTCCGAAAATTATTTGAAATGGCGGGTATGGTATCACGGAGAAGGCAAAAAAACAACTTTTCCATTCCCCGTTCCCTATTCCCCGTTCCCCTTGAACCTCGTTGTCTTTTAACGTTCCCTGTAACTTCCCGTCCAGCCACACGACTTCAGACTTCAGACATCAGACTTCCGTACTCCGCTTCTCAACGCTCAACCCTCAACTGCCCCCGCCCCACGTTTCCCTCATTGACATTCCCTCGCTCACGCGGGCGGGGGCTTTTTCTATCTCGCCAACTGGAAACGGGGCTGTGTCCGCTGCGGTTTCCCGCCCTCAAAACAGGGCCACCCATCCTTGTCCCATTTCAGCTCCTGAAGGAAGGTCGGCCGTTCCGGCGGCTTATACCCGGTATCGTGCGAATGGAAAAACATCCAATCGCGTCCGTCGGTGGAGGTGTAGACCTCGCCGTTGTGGCCGGGGCCGTAGAGCGCGTCGCCCTTCTCGGAGGAGAGAATCGGCTTCGCCAGACCCTCCCGCATCGAATGGCCCTCGCGATCGAAGAAGTCACCGTCGATCGTCTTGCCGCGCCCCACCGTCAGATAATAGGTGTGGTCGTTGTATTTGCCACCGGAAACGAAGAGATACCACCAGCCGTGCCGTTTCAGCAGGAAGGTGCCTTCCCAGGTACCCGGAAGCCCCCACATCTTCTTCGTCTTGTCGAACCGCAACCCGGCCACATGGTCGAACCGCGCGCCGGGCTTGACCGACAGCCCGTCAGCCGTCAGTTCCACACGGTGCACACCGTCCTGGCAACTGCCGAAGAAAAGCCACACCCGGTCATCGACCTTCAGCACATACGGATCGATGGCGTTCATGATCTTGACCTCCGGCCCATTGATGACCTCACGCGCGAAAGAGAACGGTCCAGTCGGCTTATCCGCCGTCAGAACCGCGACCCGGCAATCGACATCATCCACATAGAGCGAGATGTAAATCAGCCACTTTCCGGCCAGCTTCACCATACACGGCGCCCAGATATTGCCCGACACCGCCTTCAGCCGCACCCGCGCCTCCGGCGTAAGCGGATCGATCCCGGTATCCGTCCACTCGATCAGGTTCTTGCTCGTGCGAACCGTCTTTAACCCCGTCGCAACCGAATAGAACTGTCCGTCACCGCCGTCAATGACAACCGGATCCGGCCAATCGGCCTGGATCACCGGATTGGTAAAAGTCTCCGCCGCCCATCCCGACCATGCGACCGCAACCATCACCGCAGCCATGCCACACGCCAAACGATCCTGTCCCATATCATACACTCCCTTCTCAATGGCCCCATTATATCAAACGTCCTCCCCCACACAAGGGAATAGTGCCCCCATTCCTGTTGAGGGTTGAGGGTTGAAGGTTTCGCGACACACGGACGACAACCGATACTCCCTTCCCCGTTCCCCATTTTTTCACGCTTTAAGGTATACAGGCCCAACAGGCTTCGGTATAATGGCATTTTGTTTTGGGGGACAAAGAAATGTTTCGAAATCCTATTTCAGCGTTTGCCTGCGGTCTTCTGGGGATGGGGATCCTCATGGGCGTCCAGGCGGACACGGTGCCCTTGGGCGTCACCGTCAAAGGGGCGGCGAAGAGTGTCACGGGGCCGACCGAGGCGGCCCTCGCCTTCCCCGGCGAGCAGGAGTTCGCCTTCAGCATCACGAACGCGACCGAATGGCTGAACGGAACGGCCATCCGGCTCCGTCTGGTTTGGCCGGAGGGCGCGCCGCAATACTCCGGCGGTTTGGTCTGGCTGAAGGACCGGAACGATTTTTGGCACCAATACCTCCTGCCGGGCCATCTCCAGGCCGGCGTCACCAACGAACTGACGGTCCCGTTCCAACCGGGCGCGGACGGCTGGAACACACCCGGCCATTCGATCGGCTGGGACCACCGGACCCGGATCAACCCGCAGTCGGTCGGTTTCCGCGTATTCGCCGACAACGCCTTCACAGGCCGTTGCACGCTGGTCTCCGCGACCCTCGAGACCGCCAAACCGTCGGGCTTGCCGACCATCGCCCATGTCCATCCAATGACCGCCAACCCGCAGGTTCTGGAGTGCTATGAAGCCCGGTTCGATCTGCCCGACCGCTATACCGACCCCTTCAATCCGGCTGTGATCGACGCCGGCGCCGATATCGTGACTCCGGCGGGAACCACCAATCGGATCTACGCCTTCTACTACCAGCCCCATTACCGGCTGGAGGACGAACTGGGCGAACCGGTCGAGCCGGAGGGGCATCCCGAGTGGCGCATCCGGTACTGTCCGCGCGAACCGGGCGACTACACCGTCTCGCTCTACGCGAAAGACGCCTTCGGCGAGACGGCCCAGACCAACATCCTCCGCTTCACGGCGGCCCCCGCCGCGCCGGACGCCCAGCGGTTCATCCGTGTCTCCACGAAGGACAACCGTTATTTTGAGACTGATGACGGGAACCTTTACTACCCCATCGGCCACAACACCCGTTCCGCCAACGACAAGCGGATGGACGACAAATTCCCCTGGATCTTCCGGAAAGAGAAGAGCACCACCGCCTACCGCCACTACTTCAAAAAGATGCACGAATCCGGCGAGAACTGGGCGGAGGTTTGGATGAGCGCCTGGTCGCTGGGATTGGAGTGGACCGAAGGGATCGGCGGTTACCACGGCGCGGGCGACTACCACATGGGCAACGCCTGGGAGCTGGACCAGGTGCTGGATCTGGCGAAACAGTACCGCATCCACATCAACCTCGTTCTCAACTACCACGGCCGGATGAGCAGCTGGTGCGATCCGGAGTGGCATCTCCATCCCTACAACGCCGCCACGCCGGGCGGATGGCTGAAGATGCCGCTGGAGTTCTTCAAAGACCCGAAAGCGATCGACTGCCAGAAACGGTTCATCCGTTACACCCACGCACGATGGGGATGGTCCCCGATGATCTTCGGGTATGAGCTTTGCAGTGAATTGAACCTGACGGGCCATGAGTCCCACCACCGGACGAACTTCGATCCGAATGTCGTCGCGTGGTGCAAGGTCCTCAGCGAGTATTTCGAAGAGATCGACTGCTACCCCCATCTCGTCTCGACCCACGTCTCAAACGACTTCAACTACCTGAATCCCGCGCACTGCACGCTCCCGACGCTCGACTTCAATCCGCTCGACGCCTACCACCACACCCAGCCCGAGCGGATCATCACCCTCGCCGCCGCCACGGCGGACGCGGGGCTGGCGTACAAGAAGCCGATCCTCATCACCGAGTTTGGCGGATCCCCAATGGCGGCCGGCCGCAAACACCTGATGATCGAGCAGCATGCCGCGCTCTGGTCCGGCGTCTGCGTCCCGCTCGCCGGAACCCCGATGTTCTGGTGGTGGCAGGTGGTGGACGAAAAT
Source organism: Verrucomicrobia bacterium UBA1211 (assembly GCA_002309585.1). GTDB lineage: Bacteria > Verrucomicrobiota > Kiritimatiellia > RFP12 > UBA1067 > UBA1211. Next base: position 11,960 of record DBXN01000048.1, on the reverse strand, counting down.
GACCTTTATACCCGTTACACCGCCGTCTCGAAATTCATGGCGGGGCTTGACCCGCGCGACCCGACCGCCAAACGGATCGAGCCCGCCGTCACCCCCCAGACGCCGGAACACGCCGCTGTCGCCAAGACCTACCTCGCCACCGGAACCGCCTCGCCCCTCGCGGCGCGCTGCTACGTCTATCCCCGGGTCTACCCCCGCGATGACGGTCCGTTGCCGGAAGTCTCGCATTTGGCGGTCACCCTGACCGGCATGGCCCCCGGGCTCTTCCGCATTGAGCTGTTTGAGACGGAAAAGGGTACGATGGTTCGGAAATTCGACGCCCGCAGTGAAAACGGGACCCTGGTTGTGCCGCTTCCGAAATTCCGGCTTGATTGCGCCTTCCGGCTGCGCCAGATCGCCGCGACCACAGGGAAATAGGAGAGCCGCGCATGTCCGTCACGACCCGCACATCACGATGGCGCATCCTTCTGCTGGCGGGATCCTGCGTATGGCGGATCGGCGCGGAATCGCTCACACTGGACGCGCAAGCCAACGGGATCGGCGGATTCAACGTCTCCGACGCGCCGGAGGCGGTCATCCTCGCCCCCGATCCCATCACGGTCGGCAGCGACCTTCAGATGGCTTCGCTCCCGATCGTCTACAAACCGCCGGTCATCTCGTTCAACGTGGGAACCGACCGGCGGGTCGGTCCGTTTCCCCTTGTGGAGGGTACACCGCTCGGCACCGCGACGAACGCCCATAAACTCGTCCAGATTCGAAACGGGACCTTCTCCATCCAGGCACCGGACGGCACGGTGAAGGGTCCCTTCAGCTACCGGAACGGCACACCGGTTCCGGTCGGCCCCGCCGTCACGACCGTCTACCGCGTCAAACCCGATTTCACCGTCACGCTGGCGTCAGACGGCTTTCGGCGGCAAAAACCCAAGATCGGGCTTACCCCAGTCAACGGCACCCTCCCCGAGACGCTCAACGAACTGCGGACCTACTACGTCAACCTTCTCAACCGGCGGAATCTGGACACCGCCCCCATGCATCTCTCCGGCGTGCCGCGCATCCACTACCGCAACACCGGCGTTTCCTCCGCCAGCACCACCATCAACGTCTCGCGGCGCGATCAGGAAAATGCCCGCTGGCAAGCCGAGCGCGGCGCAGTTCACGCTTTGGAACAACTTTTCGAGAAACGGTTCCGCCACCGTTCCTACGCCATCACCGATCGCTTCACCTACCACTTCCAGCCGCCGCCGGGCGACTACATCCTCTGCGCCATGCAGAAGGTTCAAGACACCCGTTCGACCGCCTTCGCCGGCTCCCAAACCCTCATCTGGTGGACCCTCATGACCTTTGACGGTGAACGCGCCTGTTCCATCACCCTCACCCCTGAAAACGCCATCTCCTGGCAAGGCATCTTCAACCTGCCGGAATAGGTTTATGGATGCCGCCTAAAGGCATAGAAGAACCAGTGCAGATAGTTCGGCAACCACTTCCATAGTTTGAAGTTCGATTTCCCTGCGACACGGTCGCGCCAGACAGTCGGGACCTCAACAATCGTCCGCCCCATCGCGCGCGCTTTCACAACCAGTTCAATCCCCAACTCGAATCCGCCAGTCGATTCGATCGTCACCGTCTCCAGAAAGGACTTCCGGTAGAGCTTGAAACTGTTGGTGGGATCATGCGTCGGGAGACGCGTGATCCAGCAGAGCAGCAATCCTGCCGTACGGGAAAGAAAGCCCTTCAGTTTGGGACCGCCATACTGCTTTCCGCCCTTCATGTAACGTGAGGCGCAGACGATATCGGCTCGGCACCGCTCCGCCGCTTCGGCCATCGTATTGATCACCTCGGGCGGATCGCACAGATCGGCCATCGTCACAACCACCAGCTCATCTTCGGCGGCTTCCAGACCTGTTTTAATCGCATTCAACGCCCCGCGCCCATACCGATTACGGACCAGCTCGAACGGGACACGGGTCTGACCCGTCAGCGCCTCAGCGGCGGGGAGCGTCGTGTCTTCCGGCGTATCATACACCAGCAAGATCCGGGCGGGAACCGACACTTTCGCATCCAAAGCCGCCAAGGTGGCGCGGATATTATCCCCCTCGTTGTAAACCGGTATGACGATGGAGACCATGCTCAAATCCCGCCGATCCGTATCTGCTCAGTGATCCACGGCACCACTTCATCCAAAATCGCGTCCAGGGAAGTCTCCGCCCGGAATCCCAACACCCGCGCCGCCTTCTCCACATCCGGCACCCGTTTCTGGACATCGTATTTGAACGGTTCGTCACTCACGTAGGCGAACGGCTTTTCACCCTTGTGAAAACGATTCCAAATGTTCTCCGCCAACTCCAGCACCGTCGTCGAGACCGGTGTGGAAAGATTGAAATCCTCATTGACCGCCTCGGGCTTCTCGATACAGAGCCGGATGCCCCGCGCCAAGTCGCCGCCGTAGGTGTAGTGCCGGACTTGGTTCCCCGCCCCGAGGATGTGTAGCGGGTCCTGTCCCTTGAAGACCTTCTGGACCAAATCGGGCACAACGTGGCTCATGGCGAGTTTCACATTGCCGCTGGTGATGGCCGTGTCACACAACGCCCGTTTCTCCCCCGTCCCGACACAGTTGAACGGCCGGATCACGGTGTACGGGAGACGGTACTGTTCCCACGCGCCCTGCGCGAAATACTCGCAGGCGAGCTTCTGGAAACCATAGGTGCTGGAGGGCGGCGGACAACGCCGCGCCTCGGTTTCGGGTGTCGGGTAGACCGAAGTGTTCTCGAACACCATCGAGGAGGAGAGAATGTTGATCTTGTGGAGCTTCGCATGTTGCCGCGCCCAGATCGCCGCGTCGAACGTCGCCGCCGCAATCCGTTCATTCTCCGCCAATAGGTCATACGCGAAGGTGTGGAAATAGGAGATACCGCCGATCATCGCCGCCGCGCCCAAGACCTGATCGCAATCCTTGATAAGGGCGCGCATCAGCTCCTGATCCTTCACATCCCCGCGCGTAAAGTGGTAGTTGGGATGGTTGTCATAGCTCTTCTTAACGGGGCCGTACTTTGAAAAGTTGTCGATCCCCACCACCTCATGTCCGTGATTCAGCAGCTCTTCAACCAGATAGCCGCAAATGAACCCCGCCGATCCTGTCACTAATATTCTCATCCCATTTCTCCCCTTATCCGCAACGTGTCTCACAGCTCAACCGCACAACACCGCGGCCACACATTCCAGCAATCCACATACGGGACCGTCGGTTTCAGACTGCGGTATTCACTGTGCGGCACCCCGAGGATGATCCCCTCGCAAGCCGTCATGAACGTATCCAACGGCATCGTGCCGGGAACATGGGCGTCGGAACGCAGGACAACCGCCATCTTCGTCTCCAGACACTTAATCACCTTGAACGACAGCGACTCACGGGTATCGTCGTTGTCCGCCTTGAAGGCCAGCCCCAACACCCCGATCCGCCTCCCGCGCAGCGACCCCATCTTTTTCTCCAGCTGTGAGACCAGAAAATTCGGCAACCCCTCATTCACCAGCATCGCGGAGTGGCCGAGGAAAAACTCGTTGTTGTGGAACGCCGAGAGCTGCATCGTATCCTTGAAGAGACAAGGCCCGGCGGCCAGGCCCGCCCCCGCAAAGTGCTCCGCGCGCGGATAATCGGCCTTCATCGCATTCAGAATCCGGTAGAAATCGAGCCCCTGCTTCTCGACCATCATGTAAAACTGGTTCGCAATGGCAAACTCAAGATAACGCCAGGCGTTGGTCATCAGCTTCGCCAACTCGGCCTCCTCACAGGAGAGGCGAATGATCCGAGGCGCGATCGCCGCAAAGAGGGTCGCCGCCATCTCCTCGCTCTGGGCATCGATACCCGAAACCAGCTGCGGCAGGGAAAAGATCTCCTCAATGCCCTTCCCTTGAACGATCCGTTCGGGACAGAAGGCCAGCCGGGCACCCCCAAGCTTTTCCCGGAGAAGATGTTCGACAATTCGCGTCACCCCAGGGAAGATCGTAGAACGCAGCACGATCAGCTGTTCCGGATTCAAAACCGGCAGATAGGCCGAGACCACCTTCAGCACATCATGGATCTTGGGATTGAGATGCTCATCGACCGGCGTCCCCGTGACAAACACCACAACGTCTTGTCCCGCGACCGCGCCGGCATCCGCCGTCGCATGGAGATTCCGCCCGACATGCGCCCGCAAAAGCGCATCGGCCCCCTCCTCCTTGAACGGCAACTTTCCCCCATTGATTGACGCGACCGCCTCGGGATTCAGATCAACCAATGTCACCTCAAATCCCTTGCTCGCAAAGGCCAATCCCAATGGGATACCGACATGCCCACACCCGCCGATTATACAAATTCTCTTCATGCCACTCTCCAACAGATAGATGAAAGAGTAACCGCTTTCGCGGACGGGAGTCAAGCCGCAACTCCGAGCGGAAACGAATAAAGCACACCTCAAACGTTCCGCCATTAACGGCGATGGGCAATTCCGTCTTGAGGCCGAACCGGTGAAATGGTACGATCCTTCCCAACTCCAAACACCGTAAACCGATGATAAGCATGTCCGAACAGCAACCGACTCCATTCGCCGACCCGTCAACCGCCACAGATTCAGGGCGCAGCCGCTTATTGGCCATTTATATCCGTTTTGGGTTCATCTTCCCGATACTGATGCTGATCGGAGTGCTGCTCTTCCTCACCGTCAATGTCCCCTATTGGGATGATTTCGACGCGATCCTCGCCTATCTGATCCGGCCGTTCGGTGAACGGATGGCCCATCTGGCGGATTTTCACAATGAGCACCGGATCCTGACGGGACGGATCGTCTTCGAGATGATCTACGCGCTCACAGGCAAGATCAACTTCCGGACCTGTATGGTCATCGGCGGCTTTTTCCTAACCGGATATGCGGCCCTTTTCGCCTTCCCTTTCAGGCGTCTCGGCCATCGGGGAATCCTCGCGCTCATCCCCTGTTTCTGGCTCATCGTCTCCTTCATCCATTACGAAAATCTCTGCTGGGCGATGACCGCCGTCACCAATCTCCAAGCACCGTTCTGGGCACTGCTCGCGCTGCTCCTTACAGAGGGGAAATCCCCCCTCCGGTTTCTGGCCGCCCTAGCCGCCGCATTTCTCTGCACCTTCTCCACGGGGGGAGGCGTCTCAATCTGGCCCTGTCTCTGGATCGCCATTCTCTTCCGTCCCGGAACGGGTCGCGGCACATGGAAGGACGCGATCACCGCATGTACCCGTCCGGACCGATCCCAAGTCTTCCGGTTTCTCGGTGCGCTGGCCGCCGGCGTCATCGCGCTGACACTCTTCTTCAGGGGATTTGCCCATCACGCCTCCGAGATGCACGTCCATGGGGTCACGCGCCTGTTCCACACCGCCCTCTTCTTCATCTCCTTCGTCGGTTCATGGGTCCCCCACTTCGTGCTCTCCCTCCCCGTCGGAATGGTGATGCTCGGCCTGACCGTTTGGGCGGCGTTCCGCTTCCCGCGCCTAAAGCACCCGATTCCCCTCTTCTTCCTCGTCTTCATCTTCGGCAACATGGCGGCGGCGGCGCTGTTCCGTTGTGATGATTTCAGGCAGGCCATCTCTTTCCGCTACATTCTCTTCCCGATTTCGGCCCTGACCTGCCTCGTCTATCTTGTGCTGGACGGCAACCTGCTTCCGGAACGGTTCATCAAACCCCTGCTCATTCTCTTCACGGCGGGCGCCTTCCTTTACACCACCGGATTTCTGATCCTCGGTGCGCCGCTCTTCGCCCACCGTAACGAAATCCTCCGCCACAATGTCCTGTGCTGGCCTGATTATCCGGGTGCGCTCCGTATCCAAACCGTCCGTTACGACTATGGCGATAAACTCATGCGCGCCGCAGTCGAGAAGGGTATCTACACACCCGAATCGGTCAAACGCCCCGGCGAAACCGTCTCCGGTCCCCCGATCAAATGGCTCATCGAAGAAAAGTAACCCCTAGAATCGCTAGAGGAAAGTGAATCCCCCGACAGCCCACCGGCAATCCTACGTCCCGCGATCGGCATCACGCATCCAGAAACCGTTCGACATCCCGCCGGAAGTGATCGATACTAAAATAGGTTTGGATGAACTGCCGGGCGGCCTCGCCGCGCTTCCGGGCCTCTTCGGGATGATCGTGAACCAGACGGAGCTGTTCGGCAGCCGCATGGATGTCGGGTTCGGCCCACTCCCGCACCTGGGCGTAATAGGGATGGTCCACCTGTTCGGGACGCACCGCCACCCGCGCGAACGGCACAGGGAAGACGCAATCCGGCAGACAGAACTCCGTGGTTGAACTGTAATCCGTGCAGACGACGGGCTTACCGAGCGTCATCGCCTCCGCCACCGTGATGCCGAACCCCTCGCCCCGATGCAGGGAGAGGTAGACATCGCTCGCGTTCGTCAATCCGTAGATGTCCCGCTCCGGGATGTAACGGTCGATCACCGTCATCCGCTCCTGAATGCCGAGTTCCCCCGCCAACGTCATCATCCGCGCCATCAGGTCGGGACGTGAACGGGCACCCAGCACTTTAAAGACCAGACGCGCGTTCGGACAATCGCCAAAGGCTTCGGCGAACGCGCGCATCGCGCCCTCCGGGTTCTTCCGGTAATAGGACGAGCCGAGGTCAAAATTGTAGTAGACCATGAAGGCGTCCGGCGGGATGCCGTACCGCTCCCGGATGATCTCCGGCGCGTCCAGATCCCCGCACGTGAACCGGAAGGGATAGAGGATCTTATCGACCCGGACCGAATCGGGAAGCGTTTTTCTGAAATAGGCCGCATTGAAATCCGACATCGCGATCACGCGCGGCACGGCGGGCAATTCGGGATAGGCATAGAGAACGCCCGATTCAAACTCCCAAAAGAGGATCCGCGAGAGCGGCAGGTTCAGACTGCGCGGAACGATCAGCGGCGTCAACTCCACCACATGGTCGAAGCGGGTGATGCGGAACGCCTCCTCTGGCGTCAGAATCCCGTCCACCTCCTCCCCGGCGAGACAGGGCTCTTTATCGACATTCAGCGCCTGAAAAGGAATTCCCGCCTCCTTCAGGTTCCACGCGAAGTCCCGCAACACCTTGCTGTGCGAGTTCTGCCGCGTGAAGGTGCCGATCAGGGTGACGCCCCGTTCCGGGGTCCGCCTGCGGTCCTGACGCACCTGCGCGGCGAAACGCCGCCGGATACGCCACCGGCGCGCGAGATCTGTCAGATAATTCCGGACACCCACCCAACCCCACATGCGGATTTTGGTTAAAATATCCCCTATCCGGGTCAGCATGATCGCTCCCTCCTATCCCCGGTTGGATGCGTACGCGACGCCGTGGCGGAAGAAGGGGAAGTGGATCCCGTTGATCGCCGGAAGCATGTACCCGTCCGAGAGCGAGACCGAAAAGCCATTCGCCTTCAAGAACGCCGTAATAAACGCCTCGTCATCCTGCCGGTGGTAGACGCAACAACTCATCCGCACTCGATGCGCCGTCAGGAAATCGCGGCTCGCCTCCAGAACGGTCCGCTCATTTCCCTCGATGTCCATCTTGATGAAATAGGCCGCGCCCGTCCCCTCCGCAAACGTGTCGCTCAAACGTACGGAACCGTCGCTTCCCCCGTCCCCGACAAACCGGTTGATGATCGTCACCTTCTCCCCGTAAGGTTTGAAAGTCTCCCACAACGGCCGCAACCAAACCTTCTCCGACTCAAACAGATAGCAGTGTTTCGCGTTCTCGACCATATCCAGCGCGAACAACCCCTCCGAGCATCCCACATCGACGACGACATCCCCCGGTTCAACCCGATGCCCGGCCGACTGATAACGATGGGGCGATTTCGCCAGGTGCCCCTCCCCGACAATCCCCTCGATTTCGATGTATTCACGATACGCGGCGCACGCCTGTTCCTCCGTGTAATGTTTCGGAAAAAACAGCCGCTTCCCGCGATGGACCACATACGGCAAACCGGATACCGAATCCCGTCCGTGCTCGATCGTCAGGGACGGAGTAACCTGCGGATACGGAAACATCCCGCGGACCGGGTTGTCCGCCTCGTCATACGGTGCCTCCGCCAGATAGGACAGTTCCGCCGCATACCGCTCAAAGAGCCGGTCGGGCAATGTCAACGCGTAATCCCGGACATTGGGCACCTGCGTGTTGAACGCATTCCGCTCCAACAGATGAAGCAACCGGTGGATCGTCTCCCCCGGATGCGTCATACAGTGGATCAAGCGCTCGCGTGTCTCTTTGGTCATATCGAAATCCTGTCGTCTATTCTATTCCGCCTTCTCACCGATGGAAAAGGTAATGGATTCCGCATCGAAATGCAAGCCCCCGTCCACGCCTCGCTTTTGTTTCTAGCCGAACGGGAGGGGCAATGTCCCCATTGCCCATATCGAAACACTTCACCCATAACTAGCCGTTCAGCCACAAGACTTCGGCCTTCAGCCATCAGACTTCCGGACTCCGTTTCTCAATCCTCAACGCTCAACTGCCCCTACCCTCATTCACATTCCCGTGCCAAGCGCGGGCGGAGGACTTCTGCGTTAAAACGCACAGAGGATTTGGCGGCTTGCACATTGCGATTGTCATACTTGGGAAGTTTCGATATGATTCTTTCCCGATGGATGGATTAGCGGGGCGCATTTAGTGAATGGAAACACTAAAATTGGCAAAAAAAAGTGTTTCCAAACATTAAATCGTCGAGCTGAAAGGGTTGAGTTATGACAAATCAAGATGTTGCGATGTTGTCGGAGGCCATGCAGCGGCGTCTGTTGAAGACATCGCTAAAGTTCCATCGGCACTTGTTCGGAAGCATCGAGTGGGGCGACAGGCTTCTGTGCATCAAGGGACCGAGGGGCGCCGGCAAGACGACCATGTTGATGCAGCGCATCAAGGAGGCGTTCGCCAAGTCGGACAAGGCATTTTACGTGTCCCTGGACAATCTGTTCTTTGCGCGGCACATGCTGCGTGAGGTCGCTGACTGGCACTACAAAAACGGCGGCACCCATCTTTTCGTGGATGAAGTCCATTATCTTGAGAACTGGCAATCTGAAATCAAGAACATCTACGACGACTATCCGGACCTTTTCATAGCGTACACCGGATCGTCTATGCTACGGATCGACCGGGCGCAGGGAGACCTCTCGCGCCGCCAGATGGTCTACCGTCTGGACGGGCTTTCTTTTAGGGAATATCTTGCGTTCGAGGGGTTAGGCGAATTCCCGGTACTGACGTTGGATGATTTACTGTCAAACCATATCGAAGCCGCCTCAGAAGTCACGGCGAAGCTGAAGGTGCTCCCGCTTTTCAGGAAGTATCTCAAGTGCGGATACTACCCTTTCTACAAGGAGACCATCAAGGGCTACGAATCGCGTATCCGGGAAGTCGTCGATGAAGTCCTTGAAAAAGACTATCCCGCAATCGAGGATGTCAGCGTAGCGACGATCAGGAAAACACGCAGGATGCTGATGATACTCGCGGCATCGTGTCCGCAGACGCCCAACATGTCACGGCTGTACGGTGAACTCGAAACGGATCGCAATCAGGGGCTGAAGATGCTCAACGCATTAGAGGACGCCGGACTGCTGAGGCTACTGTCGTCCGAGTCGAAGAAGATGAAGGCCATGTCCCGTCCTGACAAAATCTACTGCGACAACACGAACCTGATGCGGGCGCTGTGTACGGCATCCGATGTCGGGACGGAGAGGGAGACGTTCTTTCTGAACCAGCTGCGCGGTGCGGGACATGAGGTCGCATATCCGCCTAAAGGCGACTTCCTTGTCGACGGAAAGGTCTTGTTTGAGGTCGGGGGCGAGGGCAAAGGATTCGTGCAAATTGCCAACATCCCGGACAGCTTCGTTGTCAACGATGATGTGGAGGTCGGCTTCGGCAACAAGATTCCGCTCTGGCTCTTTGGATTCCTCTACTGACAAACTCCACCCGTTTCTTCCGGTTCATGGCATCAGGCCAATTGTGAAACCTCTCGGCCATCCGTCATTGAACCACGAAACACGCGGAATACGCTGAGAATCGCAAATGTTCTGAACGGGCTATTCCGTGAGTTCCGTTTTTTTCACTATGAAACCAACTCGAACCGACCCTATTGAAGACTTGCTTATGGGCGGTAATTATGCCAAACTGAATGTGTACGAATTTTAAAAATTGGAAAGGATGTTTGAAATGAAGACGAAAAATGTGTTTTTATCCGTCATGATGTCTCTTTTGGCGTCGTTTTGCGCTTGGTCGCAAGACACGCTTGCTGTCAAAGATGTCACATTCGCCCGGCTGTCTCCAACGAGCAGGCTGATCAGCATCAACTGTACCGTGAAGTGTTCCGACCCGGAGGCGATTGTTGACCTTACCGTCTCGGCGAAAGACACGGCAACCGGGAAGGCGCTTGCGGTGAACCATATCTGGCGGGCTGGCGACCACACACACACGAATGCTTTAGCGGTGAAAAGCGGATCCTGTCACTTGTTCTGGGACGCGAAAACCGACAACCCAAACCTCTACTCGGATTCGGTGACCGTTTCCGTTCAGGCATCCATCCGCAAAGATTTGTATATGGTGGTCGACCTCTCCGACGGTCCCGATGCGGGCCATTATCCCGTATCGTATCTGGATGCGGTTCCGGAGGGCGGCTGGAACGATGTTCACAAGACCACGAGCCTCGTTCTGCGCCGGATTGAAGCCGGTTCATTTGTCATGGGCTCCCCCGAGTCGGAATTGGGCCGCGAGCCAAACGAGACGCAGCATTCCGTTACGCTCTCATCCCCTTACTACATCGGTATCTTTGAAATGACCCAGACGCAATATGCGTATGTCACAACCGAAAGTCCCGCCGCCTTTCCCGGCGGAATGCGTCCGGTCGAGCAGGTTTCGTTCGATGATATTCGCGGATCGGTTCTCGGTGCGGGTTGGCCGACAGACGATCAAGTGGATGGCAATTCGTTCATGGGATTGCTTCGCGCCCGGACATCGCTCCGTTTTGATCTGCCGACGAGCGCGATGTGGGAATACGCCTGCCGCGCCGGCACGGTGACGGCCCTGAACAACGGGACAGATCTGGCCTCCGCCACACAGGATGACAACCTGTCGCTTGTCGGACGCTACCTCTACGATCAGATGGACGTTCGCGGGAACTTCACCAACAAACACACCACGGTCGGTTCCTATTTGCCGAACGCATGGGGGCTGTATGACATGCACGGCAATGTATGGGAGTGGTGTCTGGACTGGTATGCCAACCAGACGGCCGACGCCGTTACCGACCCCGCAGGGGCGGATTCGGGTCCCGGGCGTGTGATCCGCGGAGGCAGCTGGGGCGACAACGCGGACCATTGCCGGTCCGGTTATTTCGGCGGAAACACGCCGGAAAACAGACACCACGGCATCGGATTCAGAGTCAGCTGCCCCGCGCCTGCCAAAGTTTCCGCGCAAATGGAAAGCGGACCTGGGCCTATTGATTTCCGAGAAGCTTCTCCGGCGCTCGCCGTCGAGAATGTGGCCTTCGCGCAACGCGATGACGCCAGCGGCCTGGTGGATATTACGTGTACCGTTACCTGCAATGACCCGAAAGCGGATATCCGGCTGACGATCATGGCGACGGATACAGCGACCGGAAAAAAACTGACAGTGGAACGTGTCTGGCAGGAAGATGACCCGACACAGACCTTTATCCAAACCGTGAAGAACGGGGTCTATCACTTTGTTTGGGATGCGAAATCGGACAACCCCGATTTCCATTCTGATTCGGTCTCGGTTTCCGTCCAGGCTGCCGTTTCGATTGACAACGGTCTCTACATGGTAGTCGATCTCTCCGGTGGTCCCGATGCGGAACAGTATCCCGTGACCTATCTCGATGCGGAACCCGAAGGAGGATGGACGGATGAGTATAAAACCACCAAACTCGTCCTGCGCCGAATCGATGCCGGCACGTTCATAATGGGGCATCGGGCGACCGA
>DBXN01000086.1:48281-49934 GCA_002309585.1 Verrucomicrobia bacterium UBA1211 | reverse complement strand
CACTAGTCTACCACATCGCCTTTCCCGTTCGCAAGCTGTTCTCGCGGGCTTGACTTCTCCAAGCTGAAATTGTAAAATAACTGTGACCGGGCGGAGAAGGGCTCTTCGTAAGGTTGTGTGTTGGCAATTCAGAAGGAGAGGTTCATGAAAAAGAGAGTGTTGGTTTGTCTCGCATCTGCGGCGCTTGCGGCGGCGGCGTTCGCGGACGGTCTTCCCGCGGGCTATACGGAGGTTCCGTACCTCAAATTGAACGGACAGTGCCGCGTCAAGACCGGGCTTACGCCCACCAGCACCGACATAGTCGAGATGTCGTGGCGGCCAAGCACCGTGAGCGGCAACCAGAACCTCTGGTGCTCTCGAATCAGCGGCACGCAGCAGTTCACTGTGTTCATGATCGCGAACAAAGTTCGCTTCGACCGCAACGGCGCACAGGTCACAAGCGCCGAGACGATTGCCGCGGCCACCGACTACACGATCGTCGCGAACTACGGGACGCTTGCCGGTTCTGTGACGAAGACCGAGACAGGCGAGGCCGTGACGTCGGTGACGATGACCGATGGCGACTACACGCCTGGTTCCGAGCTCTGCATTTTCGCCTCGCATGACGCAAGCGTCGATGCCGGCTTGAACAACTACGGTTCATACAGGTTCTACTCGTTCAAGCTGAAGGCGTCCGACGGCACGGTCAAGTGCGACCTCGTGCCGGCGAAGCGCGACTCCGACGGCGTGCTGGGCGTCTATGACGTGAAGCGCTCGCTGTTCCTGGAGAACGACCTCACGGGCGCTTTCACCACGGCCGGCATGACGATCACCCCGTCCGACCCGCAATGGGGCGCGGCGCTCACGGTCACGGGCGACGTCACAATCGACGCTGGCAGCGGTGCCACATGGTTCGGCGCGATCACGGTGCTGGAAGGCGCATTGAAGACGCGCGGCAATCTGTTCGTGTCGGGCTCGACGGTGGTGGAGGCCGGCGGAACGCTCGACGTGGAGGGCGGATCGGCGAAGTTCACGTTCGGGAACCAGACGATGCGCGGCACGCTGATCGTGCGCGCCGGTGCAGAGTTCAAGGCCAACGTCTCCGACAGCTTACACTACAGCGGCACCTTCAACGTGCATGTGTACGGCACGTTCAACTGCCAGACGTTCCGCCAGAGCATAAACGCGACCTCGCGCCTGTATCTCCACGACGGCGCGCGCGTGATCGGCGCGGGCGACGCGAACGCGGGCATCGACTTCTACCAGGACAACACGCGAATGGTTGTGGACGGCAGCGTGGTGTGCGAGGCGCCGTTCAAGTCGCGCACCGCTGGGCACAACCTGAAGGTGGCGTGCTTCGAGGGCGCGGACATCAAGTTCCTCGGCGGCTTCAAGACGTCCGCCGGCAACGTGGTGCAGGAGGACGCGACCGCCGAAGAAGGCAACGCGAGCGCCACGTGCGCGACCGCGAAGATCGAGATCGGCGGCGTCACTGAGATGCTCACGGGATCCTTTACTTTCGCGAGCGATGCCGTGCTCCACCTCAGGGGCGCTTCCATCTATCCCGTCACCACCACCGGCGCGTCGCTCGAACTGCGCTCCGACAAGGCGACGGCGCTCGCCAACCATGTGGCCGTGCAGACGCTGCCCGTGGTCACCACGACTACGGCGACC
>DBXN01000086.1:48036-48258 GCA_002309585.1 Verrucomicrobia bacterium UBA1211 | reverse complement strand
CGCCGCGCCTGCGTACCCGATCGTCTTCGACGGCGCCACGCTGCAGATCGCCGCTGATGCTCCTGTGGCCCTGGCGGCAGGATCCTCCGTCGCCTCCGCGACGGTCGTGGGCGTTGAGGGCCTCGCCGCCAGCACACCCGCTACGCTCTTCACAGGCGCGGACGCCGCGTTCGACGTGTCGAAGCTCTCCGCCTCCGCCATGAGCCACGGCATCGCGCTTGG
>DBXN01000086.1:27347-47950 GCA_002309585.1 Verrucomicrobia bacterium UBA1211 | reverse complement strand
CTCATCTGGCTCGACGCCTCCGACGCGGCGAACTTCGAGTTCAAGGACAACACGTTCGGCCTTGTCACAACGTGGAAGGACAAGTCCGCCTACAAGCGCAACGCGACGGCCTACACCATTCCCTCCAATGCCGCCAACTGGGGAACGTTCGGCATCGCCGACGGCGTGCCTGCCTACATGATGGGCAATTGCGGCAGCGGCGTGGATCTTCAGTATGAGCGCATGACGACGATCCGCACTGTCTTCTGGGTGATGTCCATCCGCCAGGACCTGAAGGCGTTCTGGCTCGGCGACACCAGCACCTACCGCTTCCACCGCGGCAACGGCGGCGCGTACTGCTACAACAACGGCAACGCATATCTGCGCGAGGGGACGATCTACGTCGACGGAGTTGCGGTCTCTGGCGACATATATACCGTCAAGGTCCCGACCGACCGCCACGTGTATTCCACGGTGACCACCAAGAACTGCGAGTCGAACAGGCTCACGAGCGACCGCGACTGCGACACCTACACGCGTCACGGCGGGCGTGAGATCTCCGAGTTGATCACGTTCTCGGCCGAGCTCTCCGCCGAAGACCGCCAGGCCATCGAGGCTTATCTCGCTGCGAAGTGGATGGGCGCGAACCCGACTGCCGCCGGAACGGAAGGCGTTTACGAGTTCAAGGACGACTTCGCCATTGACGGATTCGTGGGTGGCGACAAGAACCTCGCGTTCGAGGAAGGGGCGTCGGTTTCCGTCTCCAATCCTTCGTCCTCCGAACCGATGCTTTCCACGACGGGCTCGGTGACGCTTCCCTCCGGCACGCCGCTCGCGGTCAACGTCGATGCGCAGAGTCTCCCGCCCGGTACTTACACGGTCATGCAGGCTGCGAGCGGCATCACCTCGCTTTCGCAGTTCGCGCCCACGGCGACCGTCGGCGCGGGCGCGTCCGCCACGTTCGCCGTCGTTGACGGTAAGCTGACGATGACCATTACGGTTTCGTCCTCCGTGGCTTCGCAGACGTGGCGTCCGGCGAGCTCCGCCGACCTCGGCTGGAACACGACGAGCGCGAACTGGCTCTACGACGGCGGCACGACGGGCGGATTCGTCCCCTACGTGCCCGCGTTCATCGACGGCGCGGAGTCGGCGACGGGCGACATCACGGTTGATGGTGAGATGTTCGCCGGCCCGATTACATTGACGGGTGCGGGCGATTACGCGCTGACGGGCACCGGTACGCTCAAGGGCGGCGACACGGTCACGTTCGGCGGCACGGGCACGGTCACGCTCGACGGCGTTTCGTTCGGCAATCAGGAGATCGAGATCAAGGACGGGCAGAAGGTGGTGCTCGGCGTCAACGCCGCGCAGAAGTCGTTCGGCGAGGAAAGCGGCTCCACGGGCGGCAAGGTGACGATCAAGGACGGCGGGCAACTTAACATCAACTACACCTCCACCGCGAGCAACAATACCGAACCGCGCCAGGAACTCACCCACCACAAGGTCTTCGTCCTTTCCGGCGACGGCCCCGACGGGCGCGGCGCGCTCATCAACGACGCGCTTGACGGGCGCGGCACGGCCAACGAGGACAATCCCTACGGTTCGCAGCTGCGGCGTGTCGAGCTGGCGAACGACGCGACGGTCGGCGGTACGCACCGTATGGAGGTGCGCCTGCGTTCCGGTACCTACGCCACGGCGGAGCCCGGTATCTACGGCCCCGACAAGCGGCTCACCATCAAATCGACCAACCCCTACGGCTTCGGCCTCATCAGCCAGCCGATCAACGTGGGCGCGGTGACCATCGCGGAAGGCGCGACCTTCCGTCCGGAAGCGATGGCCGAGTCGCAGTTCAACATTCCCGGCGGCATCACCTTCGAAGGCGGCATCCTCCATGCCTACAGCAGCACCTATCCCGACTCGGTGCCGTTCCTCGTGACGGATAAGGGCGGAACCATCAACGCCGCAAGCGGCACGGCCACCCTGAAGGGACCGGTGACAGTCGCGACGGGCGGCAAACTCACGCTGAACGGCGGTAACGTCGTCTACTATCAGGGCGGAATCACCGCGCAGGGCGATGTCGAGACGACGGGCGGAACGCATGTTCTCGCGGGGCCGATGGCCTTCGCCAATATGCCGATCCTGACCGGCGGCGGCCTGTACATCGGCAGCGGCTTCTCGGCAAACTCCTTCACGCTGGAGCACGCGAGCGGGTCTTCCGGATTCTTCCTGAACAACACGGCGCCCAATTTTGAAACCGCGA
The DNA here is from genome assembly GCA_002309585.1 of Verrucomicrobia bacterium UBA1211. GTDB lineage: Bacteria > Verrucomicrobiota > Kiritimatiellia > RFP12 > UBA1067 > UBA1211. The sequence continues at coordinate 45,711 of DBXN01000086.1, read as the reverse complement.
ACTTCACAGTCACCGGCGGCGCGTTTGACATCCGGCCGCAGGCGGCGGGCATCCTCGACATCCCGGGCACGGTGAACCTGACCCAGACATCTGGAACCTCATACGCCTACGGGCCTAACACCAACACCGAGTACGGCGTCGCGATGAAACTTGTGGGCACGATCGAAAACCTCTCCGTCGGTCTCAACTCCAACCGCTCCGGCACGCTGGAACTCAAGGCGGGAAGCGACTTGACGACAAAGGCGCTCTGGACCGGCAACAACGGATCCGGGCCGTCAGCCGGGCGGGTGATCATCGATCATGACGCCAAGGTCACCTTGACCACCGACAGCTTCCGGAACGGCCACTGGAGCGGGACGCCGGCGGTGCCGTCCGTCCACCGGCTGGATGTCTACGGTGAGGTTGACGCCCTGCCCGCGATCCTCTGGAACACCTACGACTGCCCGCGCGGCGAGGTTTACCTCCATGAGGGCGGCGTGTTGAGGGTCAAGGGCATCTGGGCGAACCGGCAGCAGGGCAACAACAACTCCACCTACAACCACCCGTACCTCAACGGAACGGAAGCAGGCGGCGGACGCCACTGGTTCCTGATGGATGGCGGGCGGCTGGAGCTGGGTTCGAGCGGCTTCGGCGGCGCGCGGACGCCCGGCGTCACGCGGTTCGACCTCCAGAACGGCGACATCGTCAATGTCTCCGGCGCGTGGGGCGGAGACGCGGCCTTCCCGATCTTCTTCGGTTACGAGAAGCTGGGCGGCAAGGTGACCTTCGACATGGGCGAGTACTACGTCAACTGGAACAACGGTCTCTCCGGCGCGAGCGACGTGACGATCAAGGGTTCGGTCAACTTCCAGGGCCAGCGCACCGACGAGCGCCTGCAGGGCGCGATGCTCGGGAAGCTCACCGTCGAGAACACCGGAGGTAACGACCTGACCGTCACCTCCTATTTCGGCGGCGGACTGACGCTCGCCGATGGCGTGAACGCGCAGGTGGCCAAGTACTCGGACAACCAATACCCCTTCGCGATCGCCGGAAACGTGCAGGATCAGATCGCGACGGCCGACTGGAGCTATCCGTTCATCGCGTCCGACTTCTGGACCTTCATCCACAGGCATTACAACGCGAATCCGCGCAGGACCTACACCTCCTTCGCGGGGCGCGGCGAGTTCTACGTGCCGGAGGAGAAGGCGGGTAAGTGGACCTTCGCGGGCAACTACGACGACAACATCCGCCTCGATGTGGACGGGACGCAGGTCTTCAAGAGCGCCAGCTGGACCGCCGCCGGAGTCGGCACGGTCGAACTCTCCGCCGGCTGGCACACCTTCACGCTCTCCTCCTATGACGGTACCGGCGGAATCGGGCCGGGGCAGGCCACATGGTCGGACGGCAAGTCGATCGGTTTCATCATCGGCGAGTCCACCTCCACCACCTCCAGCGACTACACGAAGTTCGAGCCGAATGCGTCGCTCGGCGACGGTCTGACCCTGCAGGTGCGTCCGAAGGCCAACGCCTGTATCTGGAGCTTCCAGAACGGTAACGCCAACTGGGAAACGACCGAGAACTGGACGACCATCAAATGCACCGACACGGTCATACCGATGCACAAGCACAGCAATGCATCTGACGCCGGCGATTGGTCGGCCTACTTCTCCGGCAAGGTCAACAAATTCGAGGGCTGGTTCAAGGTCGCGGCCGATCAGAAGGGCGAGTGGACCTTCAAGATGGGTTACGACGACTACAAGAAACTCCACATCGACGGCGAGGAGCTGATCAACAACACCTCGTGGACGGCCACCCCGACCGCGACCAAGACACTGGAGGCGGGCTGGCACCGCTGGTCGGTGCGCGTGGGCGACGGCAGCGGCGGATGGGGTCCGAGCGCGGCCAACAACGGCAACACCCTCAGCTACATCGCGCCGGGCGACGCGGAGAAGCAGTTCAACGAGACCAACCTGAAGCTTGCGGCGACGCTGGGCGACATCGCAGCGATCGAGCCGACCGGCATCCACCGTGACCTGACGCTGGGCGAGGGTGCGACCCTCACCTCCACCGGCACGATGCCGATGCCGATCTTCGGCACGCTGAAGGGCACCGGCACGCTGGCGGGCGCCTTCGCCTTTGCGGGCGACGAAAGCGACTGGGACGTGACGGGCAAATCCGCCAACCGCGAGCTGGTCTGCGCGACCTTCGCGAACGCCACACGCGAGACCTTCCAGGGACTCGCCCATGTGACGGCGACCTTCGACGAGAAGCCCAGATGCTCGTTCTACTTCCTCACGGACGAGATCACGGGGCTGACGGCGGAGGATGTCGAAGACGCGGCCGTCACCGTGAAAGACGGCGAAAACGACTACTCCGAGGCCTTCGCCCTCACCGTCAAAGAGGGCCGTCTCGCCCTCTTGAACCGGAAACCCGGTGGGATGGCGATCATCCTGAAGTAACCGAAAGGCTGAGGACCTTGGGACATTAAGGGCCTTTCTCTTTTGAGCCAAGCCCCGCGGCGAACGCCGCGGGGCTTGGCCGTTTTCGCCGCTTGCGCAATCCGCCGTTTTTTGGTTTACTGTTATAACACCTTGAGGTAAAGTCCTAGAGGGTTAGGAGAGAAACAGAAACGTGAGGGGAATATGACTGTTCGATCAATGATCCGTATGGCCGCCTTGTGTGCGGCGTTTCTTGTCGGAACGGCCTTGGCCGATACGACCTTTACGCAGATAAGCGCGGAATGGGGCGAGAATCTGACTGTCGCCGAGGGGGAAACCCTCATTCTCGACGCCGGGGACGGCGCCAACTGGGCCGGCACGGTCACAGTTGAAGCCGGCGGAACCCTGAAGACGCGCGGCGATCTGGCCGTCAACGGCGCGACTGCCGTCGCGTTGGGCGGCACACTCGACATCGAAACGGGAAACGCCTCCTTCAACTTCAACTCGAAGGGCATCACCGGTTCGGTCATCATCCGTTCAGACGCGGTCCTGGCGATCAACCGTTCCGACGCCTTCTTCTACAACGGCGGATTCAGCCTCCACGTCTACGGTACATTCGACTGCCGGACCTTCCGCCAGAGCTTCAACAACGTCGACCGTCTCTATCTCTATGACGGTGCCAAAGTGATCGGCGTGGGCGACGGGAACGGCGGAATGGATTTCTATGCCGACGGATGCCGCATGATCGTCCAGGGAACAAGCACGATCGAGGCGCCGGTCAGAGCCCGCAACGCCAACCAGAACCTGAACGTCGCCTGCCATGATAACGCCCATGTGAAGTTTCTCGGCGGTTTTGTCGGCGGCGGTAACGTCGTCCAGATCGCCGCGACGGCCGAAGAAGGCAACGCAGCCGGAACCTGCGCCAACGCCATAGTCGAAATCGGCCTCGACAGCCATACGGGTACCTTCCGTTTCAACGCCAAGGGCATCGTCCATCTCAAAGGCAAGACCCAGAGCTTCCCGGTCGAATCGACCGGCACCGAACTGACGTTTGTCGCGGACCAAACGGTGGCGGCGGAAAACCATGCCCTCGTGCAGACACTCCCCGCGATCACCACCGAAACCGCAGCCGTGCGACTGACGGGTGACGGAACGGTCGCGCTCACAGGCACCGCGCCGGCATTCCCGATCATCCTCGACGGCGTGACCCTCCAGGTAGACACGGCCTCGCCCGTCGCGCTGGCGGCCGGATCCTCCGTCGCCTCCGCCTCGATGATCGGAGCGGAAGGACTCGCGGCCGACACCGCGGCGACGCTCATGACCGGCGCGGACGCGACCTTCGATGTCTCCAAACTGACCGTCTCGGCGATGCACAACGGCGTCCTTCTGGGCACACCCGCCGCCGTCGCGCTCGATAACGGCAACGTTGTCACGGCAGGCGTGGCCGCGTACGACGACAACTGGCTCATGCCCTACCTGAAGACAACCGCGCTCATCTGGCTCGACGCCTCCGACGCCGCGAACTTCGTCTTCAAGGACAACACCTTCGGTGAAGTCACGACATGGAAAGACCTCTCGTCGTACAACCGTGACGCGACCGCCTATACCGGCCTGAACGCCACCCTCGGCATCGCTGCCGGTGTCCCCGCCCTCCTGATGGGTGACCTCGGCGCGGACATCGACCTCTCCTTCGAACGCCTGACCAATCTTCGGACGGCATTCTGGGCGATGTCCATCAAGCCGGGCTACACCTTCTTCCTTGGCGACTCGTCGCAAAGCCACTTCCACCGCGGCTCCAATGGCGAGTATGTCAACGAGAAATGGACGAACATGTCGGGCAACCGTTTCTACACCGACGGCGTGAATGTGGGCGAACCCAGCACGACGGTCGTCCCCTCCGACCGGCACGTCCACACGGTCGTCACAACGGGCAATGCCGCCGCTTCGCGGCTCTCCCGCGACCGTTCGTATACGGCGCGGGGCGCGGGCCGCGAGCTCTCGGAGATGATCGTTCTCGCGGATGTCCTTTCGGATGCCGACCGCGAGTCGATTGAATCCTATCTCATGAGCAAATGGATGGGGAGCAATCCGACCGCCGCCGGCACCGACGGCACCTATCTCTTCAAGAGCGATCTGGCGGTTGACGGTTTTGTGGGCGGCGACAAAAACCTCGTCTTCACGGAAGACGCGTCGATCACGATCACCGATCCCGCCGCCGACAAGGCGATGGTCGCGACGACCGGCACCATTTCCATCCCGGCCGGGACGCATCTGCCGTTGACGGTTGACGCGCGTAGCCTGGCCCTCGGCACCTACACCGTCATGGAGGCCGCGGACGGCATCACCTCCCTCGACCAGTTCGCGGCGACGGCGCTCGTCTCCGCCGGTTCCGCCGGAACCTTCTCCATCGAAAACGGCAAGCTGATGCTCACGGTCGCGATCGCCTCCGCCAGCACGAGCGTCACCTGGCGCCCGACGGACGCGGAGAACCTCCTCTGGAGCGCGGATGACGAAAACTGGCTGCTCGATGACGGCGTCACCACCAGCGGGTTCCTCTCCTACCTTCTGACGCTCTTCGACAGCAACGAGACGGTTTCGGGCGACATCACGGTGAATGACACCTTCACCCCCGGCCCGTGGCGTTTCACCGGCGGGCATGACTACACCTTCACCGGCACGGGATCGCTGGTCGGCAACGCGCCGATCGTCCTCAACGGGACCGGCACGGTCACGCTCAACGGCCCGGACCTGGGCGATCAGGAGATCATCGTCTCGAACGGGACGCTCCGCGTGGGTAATGACGCGGGGGCCCACGCGCTCGGTACCCGAAACGGTATGCTGAAGATCGCGGGCGGCACACTCGACATCAACTACAACAACTCCGCCTCCGACAACGCCGCGCGCAACAACATCGTCCACCGCAAGATCATCGAGCTGTCCAACGGCGGCACGATCGTCAATGACACGCTGGCCACCACACGCGGGATCGGTACCCTCCAGGTGGCCGATTCGGGCACCATCGGCGGCACGAAGCGCATCGACATCCGCAGCCAGGGCGAAGACCCCGACTGCACGGTGACGACGGTCACCGGCGATGACAACGCCGTCCTGAACTTCAACAACCCCGAGGCGGCGATCTACAACGCGACGGTCAACATCGGCCGGATCAACGTGTTGGGCGGCAAGACGCGCATCGAGGGGAACGGCACCCACAACATCAAGAACGGCATCCACGTCGCGGACGGCGCGGCGCTGGGCTACTGGAACTCCGCCTCATCCGACGGCGCGGCGGTCTGTGTGGACACCGGAACGGCCCAGATCCAAGCCGAAAACGGGACCTGCACCATGAACGGGCCGCTCAACGTCGAGGCGGGCGCGACGGCGCAACTCGCAGGCGGCGCGACCTTGAACTACAAGGGCGGCATCCAGAGCGCGGGTACCGTCAAGGTAACCAGCGGCACGCACAAGATCAAGAGCGCGGTAAACGAAAACGCCAACCTCCAGATCACCGGCGGCGCACTCTACCTGTGCGACGGCATGTCGGCGCAGAACGTCACGATCACCGCATCCGGCGGTTCAAGCGGGGTACTGGTGGAGAGCGCGACGCCCCCGGCGTTCGACACCTTCACCGTCAACGCCACGGCGGGCGCCATTGACCTCCTTCCGCGCGTGGCCGGAACCATCGTGGACATCCCCGGACCGATCACCGTCAACCACTCCGGCGACGGCAACTGCTACGTCTACGGGCCGACCAACAACGTTGAATATGGCCTGGCGGTGAAACTCACCGGCACATTCAGCCGAATCGGTATCGGCAATACCGCGACCCGTTCCGGCACACTGGAACTGAAGGATGGATCGGATGTGACGGTCAAGAATCTCTATACCGGCGACTGGGGCAGTTCGCCCGCGCGTGGACGCCTCATCATCGACAACGGGGCGACGGTCACCGTCACTGAAAACATCCGAAACGGCCATTGGAGCGGAACCCCCGCCGACGCATCGACGCACGCGATCGAGATCAGCGGCACACTCGATGCCGCGGGCCTGATCACCTACAACTCCTACGATTCGCCGCGCGGGGAGATGCTCCTCAAAGAGGGCGGCATCCTGAAAACGCGGGGATTCAACACCCGTAAGAACTACGCCTACGGCAGCGGCATGGGTGCCGGCGATGGCCGCCAGTGGTTCACCATGGAGGGCGGACGGCTGGAGCTGGGCGATTACGGTTTCAACGGCCACACCATTCCGGGTGTCACGAAATACGACTTCCAAAACGGAACGGTCGTCAACACCTCGTCGGCCTGGGGCGGCACGCAGGGCTTCCCGCTCTTCTTCGGTTATGACAAGGTGGGCGGCAAGGTGACCTTCGACATGGACCAGTACTACGTCAACTGGAACACCGCGCTCGCCGGCGCGAGTGACGTGACGCTGAAGGGTTCGGTGAACTTCCAGGGCAGCCGCGTCGATGACCGGCTGCAGGGCGCGATGCTCGGAACGTTCACTGTCGAGAACACCGGCGGAAACGACCTGCGCAACGTCTCCTCTTTCAGCGGAGGTCTGACGCTTGCCAGCGGCGTGAACGCGCAGGTGGCGAAGTACTCCGACAACCACTATCTTTGCGCCGTGGCGGCAAACGACGCCTTCGACAGCGCGGCGGAAAGCGCGTGGAGTTATCCCTACATCGCGGCGGACTTCTTCACCTACGCCAACCAGTTCTACAGCTCGCAAAGCCGCTCGAACCTCGCCACACTCGGACGCGGTGAGTTCTTTGTGCCGGAAGCGCAGGCAGGGACCTGGACGTTCGTAGGTAACTACGACGACAAGATCCGCCTGGATGTGGATGGGACGCAGGTATTCAAAACCGCGAGCTGGAACGAGATGGGCAAAGGGCAGGTCGAGCTGCAAACCGGCTGGCACACCTTCACCGTGACCGTCTATGCGGGCGGGGCGCCCGGCGGCCCGTCCAATGCGGGATTCAAGAATCGCATGGCGGTGGGTTATCTGCCCTCGGCATCCGACTCCACGGACGGCAACGATTATACCCCGTTCTCACCCGGCGGCGACCTGCAGATTCGCCCCTACGCCAACGCCTGTATCTGGAGTTGGAAGAATGGGACAGCCACCGACTGGGACACCACCGAAGCCTGGACACACATGAAGGCGATACGTTCGGTCGAGAACATGTTTGCGGCGGGCTCCGCCCCGGCGGACGACACCCAAGGCCTCTTCTCCGGCCGCGTCAGCCGGTTCGACGGCTGGTTCCGGGTTGAACCCGGCCAGGAAGGCGATTGGACCTTCAAGATGGCCTATGACGACAACAAACTGCTCAAGATCGACGGCGAGGAGTTGATCAAGAACACCTCCTGGAACGCGGTTCCGAGCGCGACGAAAGCGCTGGCGGCCGGCTGGCACCGGTGGGAAGCGCGCGTGACGGATACCGGAGGAGGCGGCTGGGGTCCCGGCAGCCTCAACAACGGCAAGACGCTCAGCTACATCGCGCCGGAGGCGGAAGAGAAACCCTTCAACGAGTCGAACCTGAAGTTGGCGGCGACGCTCGGCGATGTGGCGGCGTTGGAGCCGTCGGGCATCTACAAGGATCTCGTTGTGGGCGAAAACGCAACCCTGACCTCCGCGGGAACGGTGGCGATGCCGATCTACGGCACGCTGAAGGGCATCGGTACGCTGTCGGGCGCCTTCGTGTTTGCGGGTGACGAAAGCAACTGGGCCGTAACGGGAGAAGCCTCCAACCGCGAGCTGACTGGCGCGACCTTCGAGAACGCCACCCACGAGACCTTCCAAGGGCTCGCGCGGGTGACGGCAACCTTCGACGGGAAACCCAAGTGCTCGTTCTACTTCCTCACGGAAGAGATCGCAGGCCTGACGGCGGACGATGTGAAAGACGTGGCCGTCACGGTGACGGACGGCGAGAACGACTACTCCGAGGCCTTCGCCCTCACCGTCAAAGAGGGCCGTCTCGCCCTTGCCAATCTGAAGCCCGGCGGCTTCCTGATTATCCTGAAGTAACTTAAGGGCCTTTCCCTTTTGAGTCAAGCCCCGCGGTGTTCGCCGCGGGGCTTGACTGTTTTCGCCTCTTGCGCAATCCGCCGTTTTTTGGTTTACTATTTATGGTACCTTGAGGTGCCAACTTTGATGTTTAAGGATTGGAAACAGAAAAGTGAGGGGAAAATGACTGTTCGATCAATGATTCAAGCGGCCGCCCTGAGTGCGGCTTTTCTTGTCGGTACGGCCTGGGCCGACTTTACGTATACACACGACACGGCCGGATGGGGTGGAGCCCTGACGGTCGGGAGCGGCGAGACGGTTATCATCGATGGCGGACAGGGTTATGCCTGGGCCGGCGCGGTGACGGTAAACGAGGGCGGCACGCTGAAAACCTACGGCTCGCTTTCGCTCAGCGGAAATGTGACGATCCCGGCGGGCGGCACGCTGGATGTCGTGGACGGGCGCACATTCTGCAACTTTACGGCGAGGGGCGTCACCGGTACGGTGATCATCCGTTCCGGCGCCGAGTTGTCGCTTGGCCGCTCCGACGCGTTTAACTACTCCGGCGGATTTATCATTCACGTGTACGGTACGCTCAACGCCTTCACCTACCGGATATCGGCTGACGCGACCGACCGCATCTACTTCCATGACGGCGCGCGCATGATCGGCGCGGGCGACGGCAACGGCGCCATCGACCTCTTCGCGGCGGAGTGCCGTATCATCGCCGAGGGCACGAGCGTCATTGAAAGCCCGATCAAGGCCCGCACCACGGGCGGCGCGCTGAATATCGCCTGCTGCGAAAACGCCCACCCCTACTTCAAGGGCGGCTTCATCTACGGCAACTCGTCCAACGGCAAAGGCAACATCATCCAGGTCGCCGCGACGGCTGCGGAAGGGAATCCCTCCGAAACCTGCGCCAACGCCACGCTTGAGATCGGCCCCAGCACAGACCAGGGTCTTTTCAGCTTCTGCGGCAAGGGCATCATCCATTCCGTGAGCGCGACACCGAGCTACACGGTGGAATCGACCGGTTCCGAGGTGGTAATCGCGGTGGCCGGCCCGTTCGTGCAGACCCTTCCCACCATCACGACCACCACCGCGGCGGTGCGCCTGACCGGCGACGGTTTTGTGAAACTCACCGACACCGCGCCCGCCTATCCGATCATCTTCGACGGCGCGACGGCGGTGATGGCGCCCGGAACGCCGATCACGCTCGCGGCGGGTTCGGCGGTGGCTTCCGACTCCCTCATCGGACTGACCGACCCCTCCGCGAATACGCCCGTGACGCTCTTCACCGGCGTGGACAGCACCTTTGATGTCTCGAAACTCTCCGTGACGGCGATGCACAGCGGAATCGCGCTCGGAACGGCGGTCTCGCCGACTTTGGCGGGCAGCATTGTGATGATCAACGGCGTGGCGCCGTATGACGCCTCCGCCTGGCTGGAACCCTATCTCCGGCAGCATGCGCTGTTGTGGCTCGACGCCTCGGAGGCCGCGAATTTCGTATTCACCGACACGCTCGGCAAAGTCGCGACATGGAAAGACCTCTCCGATTGCGGCCGAGACGCGACCGCCTACACGATCCCCTCGCACGAACCGGCGTGGGGTACGCTCGGCATCGCGGCGGGTGTCCCCGCCTATCTGATGGGCGATTGCAACAGCGGCGTGGACCTGCTTTACGAACGGATGACAACGATCCGGACCGTCTTCTGGGTGATGTCGATCCGCCAAGACATGAAGGCGTTCTTCCTGGGTGACCGGTCGACCTACAATTTCCACCGCGGCAACAGCGGCGCATACTGCTACAACAATGGCACGGCCATCTGGAAGGATGGGCACATCTTCTGTGACGGTGTGGAAGTCACCACGGACAAACTCACAACGCTGGTTCCGACCGACCGCCACGTCTACACCTCCGTCCTGAACGCGAATGCGGTCTCCGACCGGCTCACCTGCGACCGCGACTGCGACACCTTCGGCCGCCACGCCGGGCGTGAACTCTCCGAGCTGATCGTCCTGCCGGAAAACATTCCCGATGCCGACCGGGAGGCGATCGAGGCCTATCTCGCCGCGAAGTGGATGGGAAGCAACCCCACCGCCGCCGCGACGGATGCCGACACCTACACCTTTGACGGCGAGATGACGGTGGAAGGGTCGACATCGGGTGCCAAGAACCTGATCTTCGCCGACGGCGCATCCATCGCCATCACGGCTCCCGATCCGGATCACGCGATGATCGCGACTACCGGCACGGTCACCCTGCCGCCCAACACCCAGTTGGCGGTCGAGATCGACGCCACCGCCCTGCCGCTCGGCACCTATACCGTGATGGATCCGGCGGGGGTTACCTCGATCAACCGCTTCGCCGCGACGGCGAAGACCGTTCCCGGCGCCGCCGCCACCTTCACCTTGACGGACGGAAAACTGACGATGACGATCACCGCCGCGCCCACCGCGACAGGCCTGACTTGGCGGCCGCAGAGCGCCGAGGATCTCGGCTGGAACGAGACCAGTGAGAACTGGCTGCAGGATGACGGCGTGACGTTGGGGGCATTCCAGTCCTTCGTCAAGACCATGTTCGACGGTAACGAGGCGGTGTTCGGCGCTATTCCCGTGGAGGGGGCCTTCATGCCCGGCCCGTTGTACTTTTCCGGCAGCAGCGACTACATCTTCACCGGCGAGGGATCCCTCCTCGGCGATAATCCGATCGTGCTCTCGGGAAGCGGTTCCGTGACGATGAACGGTCCGAATCTGGAAGATCAGCCGATCATCATCTCGAACAGAACCCTGCGGGTGGGCAACGACGCCGGCGAATACGCGCTGGGCACCCGTGCGGGCCTCATGAAGATCGTGGGCGGCACGCTCGACATCAATTACAATCTGCCGACCAATAACGACGCGACCCGAAACAACATCAGCCACCGCAAGGTGATCGAACTCTCCAACGGCGGCCAGATCATCAACACCTTGCGTCCGAGCTGCGGCGCGGTCGGGACGCTGCGGGTTGTGGACACCGGCACCATCGGCGGCACAGTCCGGCTCGACATCCGTGACCTGGGGATCGACCCCGATTGCAACGCGACGACGATCGACGGCGATGATGACGCCGTGCTGAACTTCAACAACCCCGAGGCGGCAGTCTACAACGCGACGGTCAACATCGGCCGGATCAACGTGGTCGGCGGCAAGATGCGCATCGAGGCGAACGGCACCCACAACGTCAAGAACGGCATCCATGTCGGTGACGGCGCGGCGTTGGGTTACTGGAACTCCACCTCCTCCGAGGGTGCGACGGTTTACGTCGATACCGGCGTAGCCCAGATCCAAGCCGAAAACGGCACCGGCAACATGACCGCCCCGCTCATCATCGCGGAGGGCGCGACGGCTCAGTTCGCCGGCGGCGCCACGTTGAACTACACGGGCGGTGTCCAGAACAACGGTACCATTCTGGCGACAGGCGGCACGCACAACCTGATGAGCGCCCTGAACGAGGGAGCCGTCCTCGAAACGGCCGGCGGCACGATCGGCCTCAACACCGGCTTCACGGCGAACATGGTCACCGCCTCCATGGCGGGTGGCGGGTTCTTCGTGAAGGACGGCATCAACGTTGACACGATCAACCTCACCGCCACCAGCGGCTCCTTCGGTTTCATGCCCGGCTCCGGCGACATGCCGCAGTTCAAGACCTACAACATCGACACGACGGGCGGTGCGTTTGACATCCGCCCGCAGGCGGCGGGCATCAAGAACATCGACGGCACGGTGAATGTGAACATGACGGCCGGTAATCTCTACGCCTACGGTCCGAACACCAACACCGAATATGGCGTCGCGGTGAAACTGATCGGAACGATCCCGAACATGTCGATCGGCCTCAACTCCAGCCGTCCCGGCACGCTGGAACTGAAGGAGGGAACCGATCTCTCGACACCGCAACTTTGGACCGGCAACAACGGATCCGGACCGTGCAGGGGATGGGTGATCATCGACCCGGGCGCGAAAGTCACGGTAACCAGCGACAGCCTCCGGAACGGACACTGGAGCGGAACTCCGGCGTTGCCCGAAGTCCACAAGATGCACATCTACGGCGAACTCGACGCCACGCCCGCGATCCTTTGGAACACCTACGACTCGCCGCGGGGCGAGGTCTACCTCCATGAGGGCGGCGTGCTGAAAGTCAAAGGCATCTGGGCGAACCGCCAGCAGGGAGACTCCAACTCCACCTACAACCACCAGTATCTGGACGGAACCTCCGCCGGCGCGGGCCGCCACTGGTTCCTGATGGATGGCGGACGTCTGGAGCTGGGTTCAAGCGGATTCGGCGGCGCCCGGATGCCGGGCGTCACGCGGTTCGACTTCCAGAACGGCGAGATCGTCAACACCTCCGCGGCGTGGGGCGGCGACGTCGGCTTCCCGATGTTCTTCGGTTACGAGAAGTTGGGCGGCAAGGTGACCTTCGACATGGACCAGTACTATGTCAATTGGAACACCGGCCTCTCCGGCGCGAGTGACCTGACGATCAAGGGTTCGGTCAACTTCCAGGGCAACCGCTGCGACGCCCGTATCCAAGGCGCGATGCTCGGTTCGCTCACCGTCGAGAACACCGGCGCGAACGACCTGCGCGTGACCTCCTACTTCGGCGGCGGTCTGACGCTTGCCGATGGTGTCAACGCGGAGGTGGCCAAGTATTCCGACGAGCACTATCCGTTCGCCGTCGCGGGCTGGCACTACGACGCCCTCGCGGTGACGCAATACAGCTATCCGTTCATCTCTTCGGATTACTGGACCTTCTCCTCGAAGCAATACAGCTCCAACCCGATCCGGCGATACACCTCCGTTTCAGGCCGCGGCGAGTTCTACGTGCCGGCGGAGAAGGCGGGCGTATGGACCTTCTGTGGCCAGTGCGACGACCGGGTTCGCCTTGACATTGACGACACCTGCGTCATGAGCGCCACCGAGCACTGTGTCGTCGTGCGCGGCAGCATCGAGCTGTCCGAAGGTTGGCATGCGTTCACCCTCACCCAGGCGGACTACACCGGCGGCAGCGGCCCGTCGAACTCCGGATTCGCGAACGTGATGGGGGTCGGCTTCATCGTGGGCGCCTCCGAATCCACCGCGCCGGGCGACTACACGCCGTTCAAGCCGGGCGCCACGCTCGGCGGTACCCTGTCCCTGCAGGTCCGCCCGAAAGCCAACGCCTGTGTCTGGAGCTACCAGTCCAACAACGCCAACTGGGACATCACCGAAAACTGGACGACCATCACGTGCTCCGACACGGTCGCGCCGATGCACAAGCACAGCAATGCATCTGACGCCGGCGATTGGTCGGCCTACTTCTCCGGCAAGGTCAACAAGTTCGAGGGCTGGTTCAAGGTCGCGACCGCTCAGGAGGGCGAGTGGACCTTCAAGATGGGTTATGACGACTACAAGAAACTCCACATCGACGGCGAGGAACTGATCAGCAACACCTCGTGGACGGCGGTTCCGACCGCGACCAAGACACTGGCCGCGGGCTGGCACCGCTGGTCGGTGCGCGTGGGCGACGGCAGCGGCGGATGGGGTCCGAGCGCGGCCAACAACGGCAACACCCTCAGCTACATCGCGCCGGGCGCGGAGGAGAAGCAGTTCAACGAGGAGAACCTCACGCTGGCGGCGACGCTGGGCGACATCGCGGTCATCGAGCCGACCGGCATCCACCGCGATCTGACGCTGGGCGAGAGCGCGACCCTCACCTCCTCCGGCACGATGCCGATGCCGATCTTCGGCACGCTGAAGGGCATCGGCACGCTGGCGGGCGCCTTCGTGTTCGCGGGCGACGAAAGCAACTGGGATGTGACGGGCGAATCCGCCGATCGCGAGTTGACCCGCGTAACCTTCGAGAACGCCACACGCGCGACCTTCCAAGGTCTCTCGCATGTGACGGCGACCTTCGACGAGAAGCCCAGATGCTCGTACTACTTCCTCACGGACGAGATCACGGGGTTAACGGCGGAGGATGTTGAAGACGCGGTCGTCACCGTGACGGACAGCGAGAACGACTACTCCGAGGACTTCGCCCTCACCGTCAAAGAGGGCCGTCTCGCCCTCTTGAACCGGAAACCCGGCGGGATGGCGGTCATCCTGAGGTAGTTGAGAGGTTGAGCGTTGAGAGGTTGAGGGCTGGGGGGCGAGCGGCGAAACGCTCACCCCTTGACCTTCGACCTCTGATTTTAGAGTTTGGACAGTAGACCTTTTGAGGTGTAAGTGAAAGAGCGGTTGGACACACTTTTGGTGTCGGCGGGATTGGCGGAAAGCAAGGAATCGGCACAACGGCTGATTCTTGCGGGCGAGGTCCGTGTCAACGGGCAGATCGCGACCAAGGCCGGACACAAGTTTCCCGACGACGCGGAACTGACGGTGGCGGCAAAGCCCCGTTTCGTCAGCCGCGGCGGCGAGAAACTGGAAGGTGCCTTCGCCGCCTTTCCGGAGTGGTCCGTCGAGGATCGGGTCTGCCTGGACGTCGGCTCATCCACGGGCGGTTTCACCGACTGCATGCTGCAACACGGCGCGCGCCGGGTGATGGCGGTGGATGTTGGCACCAACCAGCTCCACTACTCGTTGCGGAGCCATCCGAAGGTGTGGGTCCGGGAGAAGTTCAACGCGCGGTACATGACGGCGGCGGACCTGCCCGAACAGCCCTCCCGCGCGGTGACGGATGTCTCATTCATCTCGCTCAAACTGATCCTCCCGCCGATGGCGGCGGTTCTGGAGCCGGGCGGCGAGATGGTGTCGCTCATCAAGCCCCAATTTGAGGCGGGGCGCGACCAGGTGCCGGGTGGCGTGGTCCGCGACGAAACGGTCCGGCAGGCGGTCGTGGAGGATATCCGCCGGTTCGGAATCGAAGTTTTGCATTTAACGTGGCTGGGATGCGTTCCCTCTCCGCTCAAAGGGCCGGAGGGGAATGTCGAATTCCTCGCCTATTGGAAGGTAACGTA
This sequence comes from Verrucomicrobia bacterium UBA1211, assembly GCA_002309585.1. Classification (GTDB taxonomy): domain Bacteria; phylum Verrucomicrobiota; class Kiritimatiellia; order RFP12; family UBA1067; genus UBA1211. Next base: position 30,311 of record DBXN01000086.1, on the reverse strand, counting down.
AGATGAAACGGTTTGGATTGGGAATCGTCTTATTCGGATTGTTGGCGGCGGGAAGCGGGATGGCGCAATTCGCGCCCCATGAGATGTTCCGCCCAGCGGTCTACACCAACCAGCAGGGACAGACCCTCCCCTACCGGATAAGCGCGCCGCAATTCCCCCAGAAGGGGAAAAAGTATCCGATCATCCTCTTTCTCCACGGTTCGGGCGAATGCGGGACCAATAATATCCAGCAGATCAAGGCCGGCCTTCCCGCGATGATGCGGATTCTGGTCAAACGGCCGGAACAGGTCATCGTGGTCGCGCCGCAATGCCGGGTGAGCCAGTGGTGGGTCAAGAAACTCGCGATCGAACCCGACTATACCGCGCAGGAACGGCCGATGAATTCGCTGAAACTCGCGATCGAGATTTGCGAGGAATTGATGAAAACCCATCAGGCCGACCCCGACCGGTTCTACATCACCGGACTCTCCCTGGGCGGCTTCGGGACGTGGGATGCGATCCAGCGCGACCCGACGCGCTTCGCCGCCGCCGCCCCGATCTGCGGCGGAGGGGACATCAAGAAAATTCCCCCCGCCCTCAGGAAGCTTCCGATCTATGTGGCCCACGGCGCGCGGGACCAGAACGTCCCGGTTGACTGCTCCCGCCGGATGGTCCAGGCGCTCAAGCAGAACAAGTGCAAGAAGGTCCAGTATGTCGAATACCCCGAAGGTACCCACCTCATCTGGGATAAAGTTTACGGCAACCCGAAATTCGTCAACTGGATGTTGTCGCAAACCCGAAAGAAACCCTGGTGGAAGTTCTGGGATTAAAGGAGTGTATCATGCCGGTATATGATTACGAGGCGACAGACGAGAAACAGAGCTGTGACTATTGCGTGAAGGGATTTGAGACGGTACAGTCCATCCACGATCCGCATCTGAGCGTCTGCCCGAAATGCGGCGCCCCGATCCGCCGTGTCATCGCAGCCCCCGCGATCGGCCGTTCCCGTTCCAAACTGGACGACCGAGCCAAGGCGGCGGGATTCACCAAGCTGAAACGGCTCGGCAAAGGCGAATACGAGAAAGTGTATTAAAAGGGGTTGAGGGTTACACAGGTTACGGGTTGAGCGTTGAGCGATAGGGCGACTATGAGACAGGGTAGATTCATCGCGTTTGAGGGACCGGAAGGTTGCGGAAAATCGACGCACCTGCCGTTGCTCGCGGATTTCCTGCGCGAGCGGGGCATCGAGGTGGTCACCACCCGCGAACCGGGCGGAACCGCGCTGGCGGAGCGGATCCGGGAGATGCTTCAGACGATCCATGCGGAGCCGCCGGTCCCTGCCGCGGAAGTGTTGCTCTTTCTCGCCAGCCGCGCCCAGCATGTCGAGAAGGTGATCCGTCCCGCGCTGGCGCGGGGCGCATGGGTGTTGACAGACCGGTTTGAGGATTCAACCTTCGCCTATCAGGGCGCCGGCCGGGGATTCGATCAGGAAACCCTTCGCCGACTGAACCGTTTCGCGACAGCGGGATGCTCACCCGATCTGGTCCTGCTTCTGGACATCCCCCGCGACGCGGGTCGGGTCCGGTTGCGCGCGCGCCAGGCGGCGACTGTCACGGAAGCGGACCGGTTCGAGCGGGAGGCGGAATCGTTTCACGAGAATCTTCGGAAGGGTTTCCTCGCGCTCGCCCATGAAGCGCCCGAACGGTATGAAATTATCCGGACCGACCAGCCGCGCGAGACGGTCGCGCAGATGATCCGCTCCGCCGTCACAGCCCATTTTCAGGAGGTTTCCGATGCGGCTGGATGAAGCGTTTGAATCGGTTCGGCACGCCTTCGACTGCGGACGCCCCGCGAACGGTTACCTCATCGTCGGGCCGGTCCGCGGCGCGGCGATGGACTTGGCGGTCAAGATTCTCCAGCTGCTCTTCTGCACGGCGGACGCGAAACCATGCGGGGTCTGCGACGCCTGCCGGCACGTCCGGGAACGGACCGTCGCCGATATCCATTGGCTTGTCCCCGAAAGCAAAAGCCGCATCATCACCATCGAGCAGATGCACAACAAACTGCTGGAGCAGGTCCTGCAAACCTCCCTCGCCGGCGGCTGGAAGGCGGGAGTCATCGTCGGGGCGGACCGTTTACGGACTGAATCCGCCAACGCCTTCCTCAAGACGTTGGAAGAGCCGCCACCCCAAACGATCTTCCTGCTTCTGACCGATGCTCCGCAGGGATTGCTGCCGACCATCATTTCGCGTTGCCAGCGTATCGACCTGACCGCTTCCAGCGAATTGGCGGAACCGTGGAAAGAGCGTGTCCTTGATATCCTGGACAGCCCGCTCTTCAAGACCCCGATGGAACGGCAGATCTCGGCCAATTTCCTCTGCGATGTTCTCAATTCCATCAAAGCCTTCGCGGAAGACGAGGTAAAGCGGGAATCCAAATCGGAAGAGGAACTGGTGGAGGTGGATGACGCGGTCTTCGCCGCCCGGGTCAACGCCCGGTACCGCGAGATACGGACCGATCTGGTGCTGACCCTCGAAAGCTGGTTCCGCGACCTCTTCATCCTCCGCGCGGGGGGCGACCCCGCGCTGATCCGGAACCGGGCCTATCGGGAGACCCTGGAGGAGCGGGCGCGGAAATTGACGCTGGCTCAGACGCTCTACAACATCAATGCGATCGAGGAGCTGGCGGGAAAACTGGAGTTGAACGTTTCAGAGGACTCGCTGATCGGGTTTGCCATTGACCGATTGAACCACGGGGTATAACGATGACGGTCGCGAAGATCCAGATGCCGGAAAACGGCATATTTGTCTGTCGGGTGATGGAGGAGAACGCCTTCGTACCCGGCGATACCTGTCTGGCGGAACTTGACTACGGACGCGATCTGGGCCAGATCGTGGGCATCACCCCGTTTGACGAGAAACATCCGCCCGGCGGGCGTATCCCCTCCTTCCGCATCCTCCGCAAAGAGCGTCCGGCCGATCAGCA
>DBXN01000086.1:625-27297 GCA_002309585.1 Verrucomicrobia bacterium UBA1211 | reverse complement strand
ATGGCGAAAGAGAAAATGTCCGTCCGTTTGCTCCACTGCCGGCTCTCCTTCGACCGGAAACGGTGTTTCATCCGCTATTCGGCCCCCTCGCCCATCGACTTGCGCCGGGTGGCGACACCGCTCGAGCGGGAATTCAAGACGACGCTGGACCTCTGGCAGATCGGCTCGCGGGATCAAGCCGCGATAACCGGCGGGCTGGGGCCTTGCGGCCGCCCCATCTGCTGTTCCTGCTGGTACCGCCAATTCCAGTCCGTCAATGTGAAGATGGCCAAAGAGCAGGAGATGTCACTCAACCCGATCTCCGTTGACGGGTGCTGCGGCAAACTGAAGTGCTGCATCCGCTTTGAATACGACCAGTACCGCGAAGCCGCCGGGAATTTGCCCGCGCACGGGGAAATGGTCGAAGGGCCGACCCCCACCGGTGCCATGGCGCGGGGCATCGTCATCTCCCGCGACGTGATGCGGGGCCGGATCACTTTCCAGACCCGGGACGGCCGTTTCATCTCCGCCGCGGCGGCTGACGTGACCCCGGTCCACACCCCGGGCACCCCCAAACCGAGTAACGATTAACCCGAAAGGAGAACGATATGCGTATCCTGGTTGTGAACGGTCCCAATCTGAAACTGCTCGGCACCCGTGAACCCGACATTTACGGGCAGGAGACACTGGACGGCATCCTTGCCCGTCTCGCCGAGCGCGCGGCGAAGGCGGATGTGGAACTCAAGACCTTCCAAAGCGATATCGAGGGTGAGATCGTCAGCGTGATCGGTGCTGCGCGCGGCGTATATGACGGCATCATCATCAACCCCGCCGCCTATACCCACACCAGCGTCGCCATCCGCGACGCCATCGCGGCGGCAGGCATCCCGACGGTCGAGGTCCACCTCTCCAATGTCCACCGGCGCGAACCCTTCCGCCACACCAACCTGACGGCCCCCGTCTGCATCGGCCAGATCATGGGGTTCGGCGGCACCGGTTACCTGCTCGCCCTGGACGGTCTCCTCGCCAAGCTACGTTAAGCCGCCCGGGCTCCCGCATACGCGCGTTTCCGGGCGAAGGCGATCACCAGCGCGCCCACCAGATAGAACCCGGCAAGGGTGGCGAGGCCGGTGGCGGATGAGAAGTGTTCCTTGATCACCCCCAAGACGGTCGGGGAACTGGAGCCGAACATAAATCCGAAGCAGAGCATGATGCCCGCGCCGGAGGCGTGGTAGCGCGTTGGGATCAGGTCCAGAAGCGACGCGAGCAGGTTGGAGTCATACACCCCCCGGAACACGCCGAAAAGCGCCATCGCGACGCAACAGGTCATCAGCGAGGAGGCATACGCCATCCATACGATGAACGGCACAGCGCACGCGAGTCCCACGATATTCACCTCCATGCGCACGGAGGGCCGTTTGGCGGCGAACCGGTCCGAGATCCGTCCACCCACTGTCACGCCCACGAACGCCCCGATGTAGTGCCAGAGAACGGCATTCAGCGCAGCGGAACCCTTCTCAATGCCGAAGACCTCCTGAAGATGGTTGGGCATCCAGGTCTTGAAACCGACATCGACGTAGATCATCATGCCCAGCCCCACCGCCAACAGCACGGCGGCAGGATTCGCCATGAAGAGGACAAACGCCTCGCGCAGCGAAGGTTTGGACGCCGCGGCAGACGGCCCGTCCGGCACGGTGCCTTCACCGGGCCGCGTATCCCGCAGCAGAAACGCCAACACCACCGCCCACACGATGCCGATACCGCCGAACACGCGGAACGCCGTCCGCCAGCCATCCGCGCCGGATTCCGCCAGAAAGCCAGCCGCCGTGCTGCACCCGATGATGCCGGCATACAGCCCCATCTGAAGGATGGAAAGCGCGGTCGCGCGAGTCTCCTTATGGAGCTGGCCGATGATCGAGGTCGCCGACGGATAGTAGAACGACTGCCCGAAACCGTTCAGAAGCCCGTAGGTGACGATCAGCACCCCCAGCGCAGAGACAAACCCCGACGCAAAGATGCCGAGGCAGAACACGAACACGCCCGAGACAACCATCCACTTCCGATTCAGCAGATCCGCCGTCACACCCGCAAACGGCACACTCAACCCGTAGGCGAAGGTGAAAACCGTCGCGACCAGCCCGATCTGCGTGGCACTGACGCCAAGTGAATCCCGGATCGAAGAGAGGGTCGCCCCGAAGATCTGCCGTGTCCCCTGCTGCAGGAAAAACGCCACCCACAGAAGAATCAACGCCCGCCATTTGTAGCCCATTTTCATGATAGCCCCGATCCTTGCCTATTCGACCGTCACAAACTGCGAACACGCCTTGCCGGCCGCGTCCTTCCACGAGAGGCGGTACCGGCCGCGGAACCCGCGGAACGTCACCTTGCCCTCCGCCGCCGGAACGGTGAGCTTCGTCTTCCATTCGCGGTTGATCAGGTCGTCCATCGCGAAATAGGCCGTCTTGGGTTCCATGTCGCGCGTGAAGAGACCGCTGATGGAAGGTTCGCCCGGCGCGCCGCAGTCATCCACGACGTTCCACCAGGTGATGCCGGTCATCTTCTCGACCGAGAACCACGCGCGGTAGAGGTTGCGCATGATGATCGCCTGCACCATCTGGCCCTGCGGGGAGTTGTCCGGCGCGGTGATGGTAATCTCCGAAAGGTGGATCGGACGCCCCGCCTGGGCGATACGCGCGAAACGTTCCGCCACGGCGGCGGGATGGGTCAGCGCATACGCCGTCTTCGAGAACTCGCCCCGGGCGATCGCCGCACTCTCCTTCGGATTGAAAAGATGCATCTGCGAACCGACCACATCCACCCGCGCGCCGTTCGCCATGAGATCCTTCGCCTGCTCGACGAACTCGATGTTATTGTTGTAATCGTTGAGGTTGAACCAGGCGGTTTGGGGCAGATACTTGCCCGCCCAGGTGAACGCCTGGAAGACGTAATCCGCCGGCATCGGCCCATAGTGGCTCTTATCGAACGGCAGGCCGCGCACGGCCTTTTTGCCGAAACGGGCGAAATCCGTCGCGCTCTCGTTCACCACATCCCAGGAGTCCACGCGGCTTCCGTAGCGCGCGGCGATATCGCGGATGCGTTTCTCATAGAAGGCGCTTTGCATCTTGAAAAAGGTCGGCGCGAGTTTGACGATCTCCTCCTCAGGGAATTTCGCGAAAACCTCTTGCCACGCCCGCGTCCACGCCCGCTCCCAACTTCCGCTTTTGACGCCCACCGGCGACGCGATCGCGTCCCAGCTGGGAATGCTCACGCTGGCGGCCCGCTGCAGCGCAATCTTCTCCGCTTCGGGGCAGAAGTCATCCCACAGCCAGGACGGCGTCATCCAGGCGTTGTTGCCCCATACGAGCGGATGCCCGTGGATGCGCACCCCGCGCGTCTTGAGGAAAGCGATCACCGGATCCGTCGCGGGCCGCCGCCAGTGCGGCTGTTCCTTGGGATTCGGACAGGCGTTCCAGAACGCCTCGGTGTCCTCATAGCGCTCCTCGAAACGCGGCGCATACGGATAACGCTCGAACGTCCTCCAGTAGAAGGCGACCGTGGCGGAGTTGAAGAGGGTACCGTACAGCGCCTTGTACCTGTCATTGCGCGCCTTGGTACCAAGCTGGTTGAAGTTGAAGATGTGCGCGCCGAAAAAGAAGGCGTGGGAAACCTGCTCGACCTGCACCTCCGTTCCGTCGGGTGCGGAAACCTCAACTGCGGCGTCGGCCTTCCGGTAGGCCTCGATGTCGGCATCAATCCGTTTCTGGACATCGTCATTCCAGGCATCCCAATAGGCGTCAGCCATCACCGACCGATCCATCGTGAACTCAGCCGACGCCGAAAGCGCGACGCACACCGCGAACGAAACGAACACTCTTCTCATCGTCAGAACCTTTCCCCTTTTACGCCAAGAGTTTAACACCTCCCCTCTTGCGCGGGCAACACAAATCCCGGATCACAACGGCTTCGCCCCGTGGTCCGTGAGAATGGCGTTCACGCGGTCGATGTCGCGGATATCCGCCTTGATGCAGGCCCTGACGATCATATCCTCCAGCAGGAAATTCGAGAGCGCGTACCCCGCCGCTTTCAGAAGCTCATCCGCCTCCCCTTCCGAAAGCCCGAGCGCCAGCGCGAAGGCGATGGCGGTGGATTTCGAGACGGGGCGCAACTCGTTGCTGACGATCGACGAGTAGGTCTGGCGGCTGACACGGGCCGCCTGATAGACGCGCGGCGCGTCATTTCCAAACCGGTCCCGGACGTAGAGGATCAGCCGCGCCGCGAACGAGGGTTCCGTGCGGTGAAGATCGGGCGTAAGCGTCACATCCCGCCCACTGGCGGGCGGAAGTGTCTCCGGAAGGCTCGCCCGGACCTTCTCCGCGTCGACGTGGAGCGCGTCCCACGCCGCATCCTTCAGCCACCGGTTCTCACTGGCGCCCAACCGCCCCCCGCTGACCGAGAAGTATATCCCGCCTCCCGTGTCCTCCTCGGGCTCCTCTTTCTTCGGCGGCGGGTTCAGGACAATCGGCCCATACCATTCCCAATCCTTGATCTCCAAAAGACCGATCCGGATGAAGATTTCCGCGAACACCCGATCGGCCGGGGCGTTATCGCCCGCCGCCTTCACAATCTCGCCCGCCTCTTCGCCCCCGCTCTCCGCCGCCGCCAGCAGCCACCGGGCGGCGGCCTCGCGGTCGATCTCGCACCCCTTCCCCAACGTATACATTCCGGCGAGCGGATAGTACGCCTCGGTCATGCCCTTCTCGGCCGCCCCGCGATACCCCCGGAAGGCCTCCTCGACATTCACCGGGCCGTACCTTTTGTCCAGACAGGCGCGCGCGTAAAAGAGCTGCCCGAAGCGGCATCCGGTGAGCGCCGACCGATGGAACCATTCACGCGCTTTCTTCCGGTTGTAGGTGTTATTGCCCTCCACGAACTGGGCGAACCCGTTCCCCGCCTCCGCCGCCGCGCGCATCTCATCCCGAACCGAATAATATGCATTATCCGTCGCCTCGATCTCCTCCTCCGTCGCGGTACGCCTGTTCAGCGAGCAATGGCGCAGATACGGGACCAGCCAGCCGCCTCCCGTATACCGCGCCGCCCGTTCAAAGAACGCCTCATCCTCATCCCTGTCCGCCAGCTCGAAAAGCGCCCGCTCCTCGTCGTCCCTGAACCAGCCGTCGTCATTCCGCTTAATCACTTCACTCATCCCCTCCTCCATTTTATCATCTGCCCCGTCCCGGCCCTTCCGGAACCTCTATCTCCATCACCACAAGATAGCATACAGCCTATGCCTTATCCCTTTCAAGCCCATCTTCCCAAAGTTCCCTCTGTCATTAATGCGTGTTCCAATATTCCGTCTCGGCATTTTCGGTGTCATCCGCGGCGAAACACAGAAAACCGTCATAACAGTAACATTCAAAGTCCGCGTCCCATCCTGCTCCATTTAATGCTCCGTGGTCATAGTCGAAGTCGTCTGATTTGTCGTCAAACACACATACCCCTTTCCGATAAAAAACAGGAGCATTATTGCACAGACCGACGAATCGTTGGGGAAATCGGATATCCACAGATATCCACTACATTTGAGAGGGATCAAAACAGCATCAAATAAAACGATGATTACAGGATACCTCTCCGCAATACATCCATATCGTCTTCACTCAAGGTGCTATCCCCTAAAGTAACTTGCCCCTTTGCCTTAAAATATAAGTCAAGTCTCCCATTGTGCCCCGTATGGGCAGATGAAAACTCTAACCGCACATGATAGCCCGTCAATGATTTGGCTGAAACTAAACGTAAAGGACTTCCCTTTACAGCCTGCATAATTCGATCAACCGTTGCTTGTTGCGACGGGAGGACATCAATAACCGGAACTGAATTCTCAACCACAGATTGAGGACGGCTCTCTATCACTTGAATGGATTTCCCGATATAGCCCTGCAATCGCGGTTCAAGCTCGTGTACGGTACCAGGAACACGGACATCAATACGCGAAATAATCTTGTTTTTCCGATACATGATATCAACATAACCTTCGATCATTTCATCATTATCCGTAAGCATGATCCTATGCGCCCATTGGCGTGGTATAATCTCTCTGATTTTAAAACCCGCATGAATCACACAATCACAGACCGATTGTTCACTAACCGGGCATTCCTCCCGAATACCATTATTCGTCACTTGCGGTATGGTTCCCTTAGTGAGTGCCGATCCCAACGCATCGATATGGGGTGGGCATGCAACGTATAGATTCTTCTTTGCCCTCGTAGTCACAGTGTATGCCCATCGGAAGAAGTACTCGCTCATCAGGTTTGCACCAAACGTATAGTCTGCCCAAACATAATCCCATTCCCCGCCCTGGGATTTATGTCCTGTCACCGCATATCCGAATTTCACAATCGGTGCCCGTAACAGCACTGAACTATGCAAATATTTCCTAACGACATCATCCCAATAGTTTTTTCTCCCGCGATCCTTCCTAAAATCCGGATACTTCTTTCGAAGTAGATTCTCAATCCAATCCTTCACCCCATTGTATAACCCGATGGAAGCGTATTCGGCACTAGTATCCCACGCCTTGTCAAGGATCGGTGAGATATTCACCCAAATGTCCTCGACAATCCCTCTCTCCGGTTCATATGTCCATTCCACCGACATCTTTTGAAATGTATATTCGTACGAGAAAGACTCTTTTTCCCCTTTAGGACGATAATGTCCATTGAGTTTAAATACCTGATCCGTCACCGACAGCACACGCAGAAAGTCACCGTTATAGAACTGCACATACTTATCGTTTAAAATCACCTGTGAATTTCTGATGCAAAGTAACCGCTCATCGGCTTCAGGCAATCGCGAATCGTATTTCAGATATCCACGTACTTCACAATTGTATTCCCGAACTCGCTCATTCGTATGAGCAATAATGACAGTATCGTCCAATCGCTGCGGGAGTCGCAAAACCTCAAGCATGATTTTCTCGTCAACCATACTCAAATCATCATGTGAGGAAAAAGAAAACCTGCTGAAATCGCGGACCATGAGGGCATCCCGAAGTTTGGCCGCCTCCTGAAGGATACCACTTCCTTCACTTTGACGGTAAACGGTCGTCAATTCGATGACCAAAGGTTTGAAACCGGTCAGCTCTTCAAGTTTCGCCTCATTCAATGCCGGAGGATATCCCGAGGATTCCCCGACAGGCGGCAACTGGAAACCATCGCCCACGAAAAAAAGCACATTTGTGGTACCCGATTCACGGATTCCGGAGTATTGAATCAAATCTTGTAGAAGCGCCCCACTCCCGAACTGGAAAAGTTCACGGTCATTCTCATGCTTCACCGAACCGACCATAGACGCCTCGTCCACAATAAAGGCCACATCTTCTTCATCTAAAGTCGTTCTCAAAGGAAAAATCCATTTCACAGCATCATCATGCTCGTCCCTTATCGGCTCATCCGTGACATTAAAAATACCCGAATGGATTGTTGACGCTCTTGCCCCCGTCCGTTTCTGCAAAATCAAAGCAGCTCTTCCAGTCGGTGCCATTAATCGAGCCGATAAACCATGCCCTTCCAATAGCGGGATCAATGACTGAATAAGGGTTGTCTTCCCCGTTCCGGCGGCGCCACGGATGATGAAACATCGTGTTCCCGCATTTAACGCTTCGGCTATTTGTTTAAGAGGATCCATGTTCATGTCGATACTTCTCCAACGCTTCACCTTTCAGCATCTCGACGGTAATGGCATTTTTCCGTTGGCGCAATCGCCTATTCCCATATTTGTCCGTCTCCGACCGTGGAGGAAGTTTCACAGCCTCGCCGCGAACAGGCGTTCCATCAAAACAACGGCTCCGCATCAGCTTCTCCACCAATTCAGGGGAAAGATAAATATCATTCACAAATGCAATTCTCCCGACATTATCAGGGAATCGGATACGTCCCTCATACGAATAGATCAGCGGAGATCGTTCTGACGATTTCACGGCATGGCATATCGTCCGGATCTCTACATCCTCTTTCCGGCGTATTGTGTAGCGAATATCAAACACACTTCCGATTTCAACTTGATCGACAGACCCGAACACATTTGCATCGGAAACATACTCGTTTTCTTTTGAGGCAAAAAGAAGTTTACCTCTCTTGCTTGTCCCATAAAAAGTCACCTTATCAGCTGGCATAATGTCCCACAATTCGGCATTTTCGCGTACCTTGACAGCGACAAGATGACTGGCATCGGCCACATCCCGATACAACCAAACAGGTGTTCCATCCACCAGCCCCTTGGGGAGGTGAATAGCGGCAGGAGAGACCGGTAACAGATCTGGGCCTTCTTTACCTTTAAACCGAACCCTGTGTTTCCCCTCTTTGTTTTTGTAGTTTTCGATTAATACACCTTCAACCGGAACAATACCTTCAAGAAGAAGGAATTCTGCCGATTCAGCCAATTGAAGCAATTCCTCTTTGCCAATAGCGGTTAAACCCAAGGTTTGGGCTTCACGTTTCAGATTTCCGGTATACTTTTCATCAGCTTTGCAACATAAAGCGCGAGCCACACATTCTTTCCGCTTTTCGGGAAACAATCCCCCCATCAAATCCCAAGCCCAAAATTCTGTCTGCTTATGCAAAACAATCGGCAAGATACGTTCCTTGGCCGCAGCCAAATCGCCAAGCCAGATCAACATCTTCCCGACCCGGAAATCCCCCCACTCATCATCCGGGAATCTTTCGTAAACGGCACTCATAAAATCCAGAGCCCATTGCAGGCAATCCTTATCCACAGCAGATTGCCCTGTGCTTTTAGAAAAAGCATCTTTGAACACACGATAGATATTCTTTGCGATCTCTTCCGCAACAGAAGGGTAATAGGGCAATCCTTTTTCAGGTTTTGGATTTCTCTCCTGACGCACAAAACAGGCATCCGGCAGTTCGCTTAAACCGTCAAACTTAAAAAACTTCACAAATGTCATGCCAGGCACATTTGCGCCACCTTTAGACATGATTTTGACCAACCAGAACAACATCCCTTCCCGAAGGCGATCATCGAATAGGATCTTACTCCATGCTCCTGATTTCGCTATCATCCGCAAATCCCTGATTAAGTCTTCAACAGGTGCATTTACTCCATTTGCAGAAACAGGCGAATCTGATTTCGGCCAATCACGATACACGGCAGAAGCTTTTTTTACCCAATCCCATGCCTTTTGATAGCCGTCCTCAATCAATGCCGCATCACGCAAAACGCGGCAAACGGCTTCCCGGCGAAACCTTTTAAACGCCTCCCCCATCTCTTTTCGGAGGGGATAATTTCTTTTTTTGGAAAAAATCAGTTTAGGCATCCATTCTGCCGCATCCGCAACCTCATCGGCATCCTCATCGGACAATTTTCCCGCTCTGGCCAACACCTCCCCGAACAACACTTTCGTCAGATGATTATAAGGCGCATGTAGAACAGACAAGGCATATTCCGCCTTGTCTGGTCCCGCGAATTCCATAGGGAGATCTGGGAAGACTCCGGTCTCGGAAAATGTCTTCCAATAGCCTTCTTCGCGTTCTTTTTCCTGCATGCCCATAAGTCACCTCACCATGTTGAATAGGCTTTGGGATCCGGTGGAAATGATTGATGTTTTTCCACATCCAAAAGTGCCCCATAATAACTGTAAGGACGCCCATAATACCCTTTTTTACCGGACGGCAACTGCCCCTCACTGAATCCGAGCCGCTTCTTCAGAGCGGAAACCTGATGCCCGCGAACACTGTCAAGATGCCGCATCTGACCCCGTGCTGGTCCCTCTTGCGTAAGCGCCGGAAATGCGGCAATCCAACTCCGAGTCCCGACTGTACGTTGCCGCATAGTCGAATAGCCCGTCCCCATTGCGGTAAGACGCGCTTCAAATGCCCGCAAAAGCGATTCTTTCGCCTCATCCGTGGTATTCTTAAGATTTCTTCCATTAGGCCCGACGGCTTCCTTGAATCGTTTCAACTCGCGTCTTAAATGCTCTGCATGACGTTCAATGGAATCTTTTCGGACACGAACGAGACCGTCGTACCGGATATGAACGCCTAAAAATGCGACCCAGGGAATATTTTTGGATTTAGCGCTCGGTTTCTGCCAAGGGAACGGCCCCTTTGATTTCATGTCATAATACTCGCGTCCGAACGTAACCCGTCTGCAGACAGGATGCGTCGGGAGTTTCAACACTTTCAATGCCGACATGTAACGGTCCAACGCCGCACGGCATTTCGTCCGATCCGGATGCGCAATGATGATGTCATCACAAAAACGGACATAAAACAATTCGGGATCATCATCCTCTCGGACCGCCCGATCCGCCTCATCCAAAACAAGATTTGCGATGAGCGGTGACAACGCCCCGCCCTGAGGGATACCCAGCCGAACCGTCTCGCGTTCACGTTTCCGGTAGAACTTGAAAACATTCGTCTGATCCAGCGGCTTTACCAGATGGCGGAAATCCACGATCTTCGGATCGGTTGCGGCCATAAGGTTCCCCTGGCTTGTGAACGCATTCAGATAACCGATCAGGATCGTCCGCAACTCTTCGGGGGGACGTTCCGACATCTCCAGACGCCCGACAAACGTATCGTATGCTTTTAAAACGATATCTTGATTGATGACATCAAAGAAACGCTGGATGTCACATTCGGCGACATAGATTTTCCGGCCCGCATATCGCATCCGATAACGGATTAGATCATCAATCGCCGATTGGTAATTGAATGCTCCATCACGACGGAACGCGAAACAATCGTCACTTAACAGCGGATCAAACGTGTCCCGTAAATACAGGGCCGCCTTCGACAAAAGCAGCCGATCCTCAACCTCATCAAACGAGGCTAGACACCTGCGTTCACTCCCTTTTCCTTTTGGGATAAGATGCAGGGTCGGCGGATGAAATGTTATCTCTGGCGAATGCCGAAGCGAATCAATCCGATTCCGTAGGCTCTCGAAAGCGTTGATCCATTCCGGTCGTTCCTCCTCGTCGGCACACATCGTGAACATTCGCCGGGCGGTTCGATAGACCGTCATTTCAATTAACGCATTTTCTCCAATGCGCCGCCGTTCTTTTGTGCCGATCCTGATCCATTGGCGGCGTGACGGCAGATAGGAACTGATATTGTCCGGACAGGCGGACACGGGATCTTCAAGGCCATTTACAACCGACCACAAGCATTGCAAAGGCGCCCGTTTCCATGCGGACTCGGCACGCCAACGGCAAAGCGTCCGTAAGAGCGAGTTGCGCGTAAGATAATCTGTCCAAACGTTCTTCATAAAAAAAGGGTGGCTGTAGCGGTAATAGTGGTATCACCATTGCGATCCGCACCTAAAAGGTGCTTTATTATTCTCAACAACAACACGGTTGTCGCGAACATCTGCGGCAAAAACCGCCCGCTACAGCTACACCCCCAGATCTCCTGAAATCAATTGACAACACACAGCCGTCCAAATAGAACTTCCGTCATCCCTCACATGGGAAACAACCGCAGTTCCTTTGACCGTCTTCCCGATTGCAAATCGCTCATACACTCCAGCCGGTACAGTGATCTCGCCGACACGCGCATCCCGTTTCCCCCTTTCCCGCGCAAGAACGCCTCCAAAATCCCTGACAAATGCCGGACGCGGCATCCCCGTCTCCGGAGATTTCACATCAAGAACAAGAGGCGACATATCGGTACGTTCCAGTAACGCGACACGGCACATATCGCCCACATGAAACGCCATCCCAGACCCTAGTCTCTTCATGTTTATGGAGCATGTCTGTCCGGCGGCATACATCACCTTAAGAACATGGCGGCTCTCGTTTAACATGACAAGCACTCCCGTATGATACGGGTAAATATCAAAGGGCTTTCCAGACTGGCGCAAAGAGATTCCGATGACCCGTTCCCGCCCGATCATGTTGGCGACCGCCACTGACACTGGTGTACCCGGCTCCGATTGATTCAGTTTATCAAGATGCGTGAATGAAACAAAATCCGTTCTTTCGTTACCCGTTTCATCCCGCCACCAGATCCGTAACGATTGACTGCCTTCAATGGGGCACCCCTTGTCATCATGCTTACGCCGATCAATAATCCGGCTGATAATCACGCCATCGTAGTTTCGGGCACCTTCGAGCAAAAGCGTCTCCGCACGCTGATCCGACCGACGGACATCCTCACGGATCGCAGCCTTATCAACGTCTTGCATCACGTCTTCCTCTGCTCCATCCGTGTCATAAAATGCATCAAATGCATAATTTAGCATCAGTTCGAAATCATATATCTCAGAAACCCGGCTTTCGCGTGAACAGGCATGAGACAGGCAATCTGCCTTTTCTTGAGAATTAATCGGATAGGTGCGTCCTAAAACCCGCCACCTCCAACCCTCCGCCTGATTATCCCTTACGAGATCAAGTGCATAGGTTCTGGAAGCCTCCATATCGCCGAGTTTATAATAAGCATCCGCCATCTTGAAATAGTAATCCGACGGATTATTCCGGAAAAGATTCTTCTCCTGCTTGGCAAAAGGCATCAGCCACGGATTCTCCACAAGCACCTTCTTCTCGGCCGACCACGCTACACAGCGGAGCAACGCCAAAACAATTCGTCCCGCAAGCGGCAGATGACGGCTATCCTTTCCACCGTTAAATTTTCTCGCATCATCAGGCAGGTTTTCCAAATTCCACTTTCCCACGAATGACAGATATTGAGAGATCGACTCGGACACCTTTTCATTGAGAATTCGTTCAAAAGAGTCTTCTTGACTATCGGCGTGGACACTCTTACTAGGGGGCGAATCGGGGAGAGAACCACTCGGTTCCATCTCGACGGCATCTTCCCCGTGTTGTTTGTTGCGGTAAATCTGATTCAAGACACAACGATATGTATAGAATATGGATGTAATGGACCGCGTTGCAACATCCACCAGTTCCACATACGGTTTAGTCTTGGGATCGATCGCATCCAGAAAATCCATTCCTTCATTAAGCATCGAGAGAAGCAAACAAAGGTTATCCAATCTTTCCTCGTAGCGTTCTTCGGCATAGCCATATACCGTCCAAAATAGATTCCTGAGGGCTTCAATGAAATTTTCCTGAAATGACTTTTCTGCAGGAATCTGGCTCATTGCGTCAAGACAGAAGGTGGTCATCTTCACGAAATCGTTCAAATGCCGACACGCATCAATCGCGATTTCAAATGCCAATACATTTTTGGGGTTACGCTTCAGGAAACTTTCCGAGGCAAACACCGCATTTTTCCACTCACGCTTGTACTGGTATGCCACCGCCTCACATGGACCTTCAAGAAAAGCCTTCGCGCGAGCAATATCCGCACTTCTTACGTCCTCCAACCGGGGGTCACGGCAATTCTCGTCTCCTGCATATTTCCAGTGTTCAAACTCATCCAGGAAAAAACGGGTCAGTTTAACGTTGAAGAGACGACGCGATGCTACTTTCAGACAATCGTGCAGCATCCATCCGAATTGGTTACAGGCATTCCCATCTTCCGGATTATCCAAATAAGCCTGTTTGATCTTGTCAAAATCGTCCACAAGGGTTTTATCGTCCGCAAGCTCCTCAGAACGGTAATGCCCCAATATCTGGGCATATCGCTGCACACGTTCGTTAGTCGAATCTAACGGTATACGCGAAAGATGTCGAATAAGCTTTGCGATAAGATCCGAAATTTCAGATTTCTCTTCTTGGGTAATTGCAGAATCAGTGAACCTACGAGCCTCATAACAGAGCTCCCGCAATTTCTTGATGACTGCTATTCCACTTCCAATGAATGTTAACAGTCCACTATCCGTTCCTAGTGGCATTGAAAGAATACGTTCCCCCATACTCCTTGCCGCATCGAGTCTCTGGCTAAAATCATCAGCCTCGGCACTATTTCCCAAAACAGGAGAAATATCAACATCTTTGCTACCTATCACACCTTCTCTGTCATGTTTCATATCGTTCAATCCTCATTTACTAGGTTCGAACTTAATCTCAAACGTATGATGGTCACTATCCGATGGTTTAATTTCGTTATATGGAAGGCGCTTATAGTTCTCGCAACAGCGCATATCCTTGTATGGATGAATTTTACGACTCTCAACAGGACCCAAAATTTTTTCCACCAATTGTTTTGGTATAGCCAACGATACAAAACTCTCTCCAATTTCTATACTGCCGTTGGGTGCCTCTTTATAAACATCCAATCCCCTCGGTAAATAACATATTCCGATCCCCACATCAATCCAGCGATCATGGAACCCTTCTCCAATCATCTTTGCACCAACTCCCAGTGTAAGTGGACTCTTTCTCGAATCTTGATTACGCTGTTTGTTAATCTGCTTAATCATTTTCTCCAATTGTTCAATGCAAATCGGTTTTCTTACGAGAGTATTTACCTTTCCATAAAAGGTCACGAAATGAATGTGCTCATTACAAGTAAAAAAAGCAGCCACTTTTTTTCTTGAGGCATCCCACTCTTTCTCCCGACGATCACCGCTACCGATAATCCCCTTAAGACAATAAGGATCAAAAAAGGAAACCTTTCCAAATGCCGACGCACCCAGACTCAGACCTGCCCAAAACTGATCCGCTTTTTGGTCATCACCCTGCGTAAATGACAACCTCTCCCATTCGTTTCGCACCTCTTCAGCATCTGATTCTTCATAAGTAGCAAGTGTCTCGAAATGAACCGATGGATATTCTATCTTTTTTCGGTTATCTTCCGAGGAAATCACCACACAAGGCAAATTATATTTTAACAGATTTGCTTTTCGTAAAAACTCCTGTTGTGCATTACACATCTGCTCAATACCAATTTTTTGAGAAGAATCATTATCCAGAATTATAATTCTCTTAATGAAATAAAGTGTGGAATATCCCTCCAATTCCGCCTTGAGACTTAACCAACTTTTAGGCAATTCCGATTCCGTAGCATCACACGGATTGAGTTCTTTTATAATGGAATCAAGACTCCTTTTCCCAATTTGACATTTATCTATCAGCAGGGCCCCATTAACCTCAATCTTCTTCCTAAGAGACCGCAAACGTTTCCGAATACTTTCTAACCGGTCATCAGAACCCGCCGATTGTATCTCCGAAGACACATATTCCCAGTCAATAATATACTGAACAATCATTTTGACAATCCTTCATAATAGTCATCCGCAATTTTTACCCGTTCAGGGAAGAATCCTCCCGGCCAAGGCTCAAGAATATTACCAGCGTTATCCATAGGGATAAAACGAACGTCACTACCCGTATTTGATTTTATCACAACATTTATACTCACATCTTCTGGACACACAATACCATGCGCAAGACAATTACGAAGTGCAAGAAACATTAATTCACTATGGCATTCAACGATAAGTTGCCCGGACTTCTGTTTAAGGGCCTCCGCAACAAGGACTCGTGTCAATGTAGCCATCTGCTTCTCATTGATATTCGTTTCAGGTTCTTCCAGTGCTAAGATGCCGCCGTGCCAAGCATTCAACGTTAACGCAAGATGCACAAGTCCGTCTATACCGGTGCCAACTTCCGTCAAAGGAAGAACAATATCGAAATCTTTGTCATGAATCATCGTGGAAGATATTTGACCATCTTCCTTCTTCACACAAGCGTATGGGATTCTCAAACGCCAGAAAATGTCATTTAAACTCTCCATAGCTTTATCGTTTGCCTTCATGACAAACACATCCTCAAATGATGAGCGTTCCTGAGGTTGACTCGATTCGTTTTTTCTATTGGCTACAATGTGGACAATATGCTCACTTCCTTCTGTAGGAAGAACGGCCCCCAGCTCCTCTGACCCGATACGGTTCCCACTTGCATCGACCAATTCGTATTCGTTCTCGTTATCTTTTGAGACTTGGAAATTCCAGACACTTCCTGAAGAAGACGGATCATCCTCTCGCACCACACGAAGTTTTGCCGAGATATCTCCAGGTGAACTCCGAAACAGAAACTTATCAAGGGCTTTCCGGTCATATTTTCCATATAAACTACAAACCTCATCGATTTTTTTCAGGAATTGAAGAAAGGTACTCTTACCCGCACTATTGTCACCGAAAATGAAATTGATCTTAGCCAAGTTAAAGTCCGCACCTTGCGGACCGTAACACTTGAAATTCTTAATCCTGACTTTCTTGATCATGGCAACTCCTGATGCATCTCAAAAAACAAGTCCTAGTATAACAGAATCCAAACCAAACGGGAACATTAAGATATCCCAAAATGGAGTATTAAGTCACATAAGAATCCATCCTTATCAATTCCACAGTACGGATAGCGTAATCGGTATCCCTTGTAAGCCGCACAGATAACCGCTTATCACGGTCTAACCCTCCATCGCCACCTCTCCAATAAAGTGTTAACGGGTATTTCGATACCCCATTTCGGCGTCTTTGTTGGAACACAATGCTATCCAACATACCAGCTAGCGCCGTCCTCGCGGTCACGATAGACATCATGACCGCTCCAGAATCCTTCAATTCATCCTCAGCAGGGCCGAACATTTCAATCTTCTCTTCAGATATTGAATTCAAGTTGTGATCCACAACTTAATGTACCGGATATACTGAAGTCCTCATCTGGCTTTATGACTCTTGCGCCGTTTGAAATCGCCTCCCGCGAGAGATTAAACATCGGATTACCACCGTCACGGCAAGCGTCATAGATGACATAACGGGGAACACCATACTCAATGGCCTTTCCCAGGGCGAATCGGGACCCACTATCCTTCCCATAATCCCTTGGGGAATAACTGGCGGCAAGCACTACAGCTTCCGCAAACATCGCCTGAAGCCGATCGCGTTCCGCGTAGCGCCCTATGAATTCACGTTTAGAATGAACGTTCCG
Source organism: Verrucomicrobia bacterium UBA1211 (assembly GCA_002309585.1). Classification (GTDB taxonomy): domain Bacteria; phylum Verrucomicrobiota; class Kiritimatiellia; order RFP12; family UBA1067; genus UBA1211. The sequence goes on along the minus strand of DBXN01000086.1, from coordinate 10,466 downwards.
GAAATACTCTGAAACCAGAAGCCCTCCCTTCGCCACAATCTCATCGGCTAGCGGACGGTTCGATGGCGGATTGACTTGCGTGAGAGGGCTTGAAAGAAACGCGACCGTCTTTCCGCCTCTATCCAATGTCTCGCGATGACCGATTGTGTCACATCCGAGAGCGAGGCCGCTTACGACACACTTTCCTTGCTCCACCAACTGACGAACAACGTTTCTTTCATCTTCCTCAATCTGCCCTGACGGTGAGAGTAAACCGATAACAGCCACATTACCGGTTGTAGCCTTTATCAGAGAGATATCACCTTTATAAAAGAGCGCGATGGGGCGGTCCCCAGTCTTTACCTCTTTTTGTATTTGTGGAAAATCCGCATCTCCAATGCCCACCACGCCATCTATCGCCTCATCCAGCCCTTCGATTTCTTCGCAGATGGTAACTTTCTTGTGCAGAAAGCCTTCGACATCCACCGAAGGATCCTTTCCGCGAATTAGCCGGACGATCTGCTCGACGGTCTCGCCGCCGCGCAGATTCTTGTTCACCCATGCCTTCCCGACACCACAATACTCACATGCCGTAAGAGCATTCAACGCATTCTCGCTTATCCGCATTTTTGTTCTCCTTAATACTGACTGTTTAGGCGCAAAGACGAAACCCCTGCCCACTACCTCGTGCCATTCCCACAGCATAGAACACCACTGAATCAGCCCCCGCGTCAAATAACGCTTGGATACCATCGTCATCAATCCCTAACCCCGGAGTAAAGATGTCATCCACCAATAGCAAGGACTTGCCCTTGATGTTAGGCGAAAAAGAGCATGTGTCGCGCATAAGCCCCGGCCGGGGCATTTCTCCTGCGCCACCATTCCCCCGACGGGCGAGATGGGTACATTTCGTGTCCGTATGGCGAACGATATAATCCGTGCCGTCTTCAAGCTCCGGATTTGATTTTGCCGCCGCACTGATGGCCCGCTTCAACCCCATCTGACTGAAAGCGTAACATGCTTCCCGTTTAGACCTCGGAATACCACACACGGCAAGTTTCCCATATATCGAAACTAAGAACGAAAAATCTGCTGTCAACACTGACTTGAGTTCAGCCTCACATTGCGCTACAAGTTCTGTCGACCGATCATTCCAGTCATTCTTAAGAACATTCAAGTAGATCAGTTCGTTATCGGGATGATACATGCCAAGATACTTATCATGGCAGTATGCGTGTACGTCATGGCAGAGGAATCCATTCTTTTCGAGAATAACGTGCAGCACGTTCAACCTACCTTTCTGATGTTTTCCGGTTTGATACCCGCAGCGATTGCGGACATGATTTGACTTTCCTCATTCTCCCACGCGACACACGCCGCAGGGTCGGAATCAAAAGCCTTGAAATAATTGTCGTACTTGTTACCCAAGCCTTCGTTACAGACAATCTCGTCAAAACAACATTCTAATCCATAGTAACGCAGTGTTTCCATGGCGCGTCGTTCCCCGCTTTGGGTGAGAAGCACGACTTTCCCAAATGCGTTCCGATTCACAAGAACGTGGCGTAACGCATTGGCGGCCGGGCCGATATGCGTGCGCCACAACTCGCCATAATAGGAATCGGCCTTTGCTTTCACAACGGCATCAACATCCATGTCATCCATGCCGGCCTTACGGATCGCATCCTTTGTGATGCGGCCAGACTGGCAGCGAATCCCATGAACCCCCAAGCGGGCGAGGGCACGCATATACGCCGCAGAATTGGCTTCATCTGTTAACACAAGCGATCCGTCAAGATCGAAAAGAAGGATTTCCGGTTTCCGCATTCGTTGATCCTATTGGTCTTCAGAACGCGGATATTGTCGCATGGATTTACTGGAGAAAGAAAAAAACGGATATCCGCAGATATCCGTCATTCCGTCCTAGGTCAGGTGCGGTCAAACAGCCGCATCATCTGGTTGCTCCATTCATCCATAAAACCGTCCGGGTATTCGCTGATAGCACCATTAGCGTCGATCTTGATATTCCTGACCGCAGTAAACATCCTGCACGATTCTTTACCTTCCGGGTCAACCGTATCATGTTCCTTACGTTCATTATACACGCTCAGTCTGCACATTGCCGGAAATGAGATGTCTACGGATATCTTCCGGGATAAGATCCTCATTATGAAAGACGAAGTTATTCAACGGATAGAGTATTTTCCCATTCCGTTTGGGCACCAGATCCTCAACCCGTTCAAAACCGGCGCGTATCAACTTCGTGCGGATCTCTGACATGCAATCGGCCAGATCGCCAAGGTTGTCGGCCGTCATCCCCTCTGCGGCGAATTTGGGGCTTTCGCAGAACTTGTCATTCCACTTAACCGCCATAGGGAAATCCGCCTCCGCAAGAACCGATTTCAACCGATACAGCTCATTTCCGAGCGCATCCTTCGGCACGCCATTCGCAATGAGTGCCATCAGCAGAAATGACGGAGCGCTTAATTTCACATCGATGCGTTGGGGGAGAACCCGCACATAGCCGCTTTCATCAAAATCTATCTCCAACTTTTGATAAACCGCTGCAGGCGGTGAAACCCGCTGCACCTTTTTGACAAGGCTCAAATATGTCGGCGGGTTCGTCTTGAACTTCTCCTGATACCAACCGCGCATCCGGACAAAAGGTACCTCAAACAATTCACTGCGAAGCTTGTCGCCCTTATATTTCTTCCCCGTTCTACGAGAAACATGGACAATCCCTTTCTGCGGGAAATAGAACGGGGGTTCTGCCCCGCCCTCGAGTTCCTCGGGCATCAACACATGGACAACCTTATCCTCTTCACGCCCCAGAATCGACATGCAGGAAAGAAGCAATGCGCTCATTGTTTTACGTCCGCCAGCAATAGAGGCGATGATTTCCACGTCAGGCGTCTCCGTATACTGTCGGATCTGGCGAAGCATAAAGTCCGCCGCCGCCAAATTGTCCGCAACCGAACGCAAATCCCAAATCGCATTCCCTGCGGCATCGGGTATCACATGAATGGACGTATTCCCGAAAACCAATTTTCCATCCACATTAAAACCGTCCTTTTTGAGTGCCTTCAATAGCCTACGCCATATTGGATCCTCTCCACCGAGGACCTCTTTAGACAGTTTATCCGCAACATTTTTTGCGACAAGAACAACGATCTCGTCGGGGATTATGGGAACTTCCTGATGCGCCAAACACCAAACTGTCTCGGTCAACACAGACGGAGACATTCCCATGCTTGCCACGAGAACTATACGCTTATCCATCTTCCACTCCTCGACAACTTCAGAGCTTATGACACCATATTGATTGCGCAATCAGACCCACCATCATATCATGGCCGTATGACTTTTGTCGCCTGAACCGCGACGTTCAAGCGCATGAAACGCCCATCCGATCTCCATGCCGCAATCACATGCGCAGTGTCTGGACCGCAGCCATCGTGTATAGTTGTGTCTTCACTAAAAACAAATGGACACTCAATGAACCGCAAACCCAAAGCAACACACAAGAAAATGGTATCATGTTCCGCCCCAATCGCGCAAGATCGTATCCTTGAAGGGGAATCTGCCGCCGTTAAAGAAAACCCTTCCTGCTTGACTAACTGGTCGGGTGAAGTTTTCCCGATTTTACTTGGTCTGTCCCGTACCGTTCGCCTTTCCGGAAGTCTTGTTCATCAGTGGAGCATTGGTCTGGGCCGGGGCAACTGCCGGGACACCCCCATTGAACGGCAACAGATTGATCTGTTTAAAATACGCTTCGGTTTTGGGATCAATTAGCACCGACAGAGGGAGGCTCTGACGAATCACCGCTTTGGATACAGGCTCCCGCACAGAGATCTCCACATCACGGTTTTTGTATCTTCCGCTCAGGTGATCGAAGATCATCTGAGCAACCGCCCGAACCCTTTCGCTTTTGGAGGTGGTCGTCAACGTCATGAGACCGTGAAGTCCATCTTCATTTGCCTTTAACCAATCATCCACCCACTTAATCTCCGCGCGGGCACCAGCTAGATCGCCGATGGAAGCCTTAAACGCCGCAAGATCAATTTTCGTCTGGATCGTTGTCGCTAAGATGTTAAGCAGGGTTCCCTTTTCCGCAATCTGGCTGGCAAGTTCTTCAGCCGTGATTAATTCCTGATTCTCTCGTTCTTTTACCGATCTCAAGACATCCCTGATGTCCGGTAGATCGGCGTATTGCGAAGAAGGCAGTTCCACGCTGGCGACAAAATCCGTCTGGTTCTTCCCGTTTGAGGTCTTCACAAGCCAGTGGCTTTCCTGCTGCCGCCGGTCTTCCGCGCGACGGCGGGCCAAATACGCCTCCGTAGCCCTGCGGTCCTGTAAAGCCCGTTGCCGCATGGCCCGTTCGGCGCCCTGCATCACCATCGCGTCGCTCAACGACATATACCGAACAGGCGGTGCTTTGTACTGTTGATATTGACCGATACTGTTGAGAACCATACCAACCAGACAGGTGACGATAACACACAACTTATTCATGCCCACAACTCCTTTTCAACCGTGAATCATTTCAGACTTCCGCAAGCGGATACAGAACCATTCCTGTCATCCGTCACTTCTCCGACCCGGAGAGCAGAAGTACCCCTATCAATCCGATCACAAGCGGCGCCCATGACGGCAGAAGGACCCAGACCCAACTCCAATGGATCACACCCACCAGCTTAAGGATGATCAGAAGCGTGGTGATCGGACCGAAAATACCAAGCACACCTTTCAACATATCCCACCTCTCATTTCTTCTTCTCTTTTTTGACCGCATGAACAAATGCGTCGATAAACACGAACACATGCAAGCCGATATACAGAAGACCCGCCACGAAGGCCAAGCCGAGTATCACGAGAAACACCCAACCACAAACATCCCCCATGTCAGATCCCTCATTCCTTGTCTTTAGGTTTCGTGAAAAGATTCTTGATGAGCTGCCAAATGACAAAGAATCCGATCAGAATCACGCCGCGTAATGCGTGGACAAGCAGATCACCCCAAAAACTTCCCGTTGATTTCATCGCCAATACCTTCCTTACGCCAAACCTCCGCATCGGAGGGAACACCTGTTCCCGCATCTGTCCGACTGGACGGCTTTTGTTCAATGGGATACATTACCACAACTCAAAAGGTTTGTGGCGGGGTGGAGGAAAATGTCTTCAGCCCGAAGACATTTGACGGAGACAGGGAAAGATGAGTTGGAGCTTACACTCATTCACATTCCCGTGCCAAACGCGGGCGGCGGGCTATCCACTCCCTCGGCTAGTGGTTTGACACAAAGACATTTTGGGTTATTCCTGGTTCAGAAATCAAACGGCACCCCGCGAAAGTTGCAGCCGCAAAGGGAGGGACGCGCTCCGTCGCGTCCGCTGTGAACGACCCCGCCACATTCCCGTGAGCGGCGTTAGCCGCGAACAAATCCGTATGTTTTCGGCCGCAAACGCAAGGAACGCAAAGGTATGGAGACAGCCAACCCTGCAACCCGGACGCGACGGAGCGCGTCCCTCCCGTATCTCCCTCCCTGTCCGTCGTGTTTGCACGATTTGCGGATGCCCCCGAATTTGTCCAATCCGCAATGTGTCAAACCACTAGTGGTAGGTTTGGGGATGAGAATATCATAGCCGAAAGACTTGAAGAGGGTGTGAAGGATTCTACACGAACATCGTCATGTAGTGTGGGAGCGTTATCTTCTTACCTGCTCTGCCGACATTTCCCTTGATGAACTTGTAGCCGACCTCGACATCCTTCTGTTCAAGGAGGCGATCGAATGATACCGATGATGTGTGGCCGGCCTTGACCTCGATGGGAATGACCGCCCCGTCACGTTCGATGAGGAAATCAATCTCACCGATAGATGAGTTCTTCTGGTAGTAGAAAGGCTCGTAACCGCGTGACACGAGTTGCTGCATGATGGCATTCTCGTAAATTCCGCCCTTGGCAAACCCCTTGATCGTGTTCTCGACTATCGTCCTTTTCGCCTCGAATCCAATCATGGCCGTCAGTATACCGACATCCGAGACGTACATTTTGAAGCAGTCATCGGCCCGGTAGACGCTGAGTGGCATGGTGGGAGTGGTCGTGTTATAGCATTGTATGGCGAGAGCCGATTCCCGCAGCCAGTCAATGGAATTCCCGAACTTGCGGGCAGATCCACCGCTGGCAACTTCGGAGTATTTGAATTTTTTGTTTTCGCGGGCGAGCTGCGCAGGCACCGAGAGATAACAGGCGCGAATCTTTGGCTTTTCTGATCTGGCCGCATAACGGGCAATGTCATCCAGATTAGAGTTCTTGATTCGCTCCTGGACCTTGTATGCCCGCGAGAAACTGTTCTCAGTTATAAAGGTGTTCACGACTTCCGGCATTCCCCCGATGGCAATGTATTCCCTGAACAGAGAGAGGAACTTGTCGTTGATTGGAGAATCGACAGACGTGAGCGTATGGAACGATTCGCGCAGGATGCCGATCGTGTCTTCGCCGTAGCCGAGTGCCCAAAGATACTCCTCGAAATCCATCGGCCGCATGAAGACCTGATTCTCATAACCGACAGGAATGGACTCTTGCGCACGTTCCTTGTCGAGCCCATCATCAAGAAAGTTGATTCCGGGAAGCGACCCTGAGGCGACAACATCCGCTCTGCCGTCTATGGCAAGGCTCTTGAGTGCTGTCCGCGCCCTTGGGCAACTTTGGATCTCGTCAAGGAAAAGCAATGTATCGTTAGGGACGAGATGAAAACGCGGATAACGGGCAGTTATTCGTTTGAAGATCACATCCGCATCAAGGTTGTCGCCAAAGCATTCGGCGGCTGTCTTGTCGAGGATGAAATTGAGGTAGATGTATGAAGAATAGTTCCTCTTTCCAAAGAAGTCGATGATGAAGGTCTTGCCTATCTGTCGAGCGCCCTTGACAAGCAGGCATTCCTGGCCATGCGACGATTTCCAATCCAAAAGTGTGTTGTAGAATTTGCGTTTTAGCATGTTTTCTCCGTGATTGCAGTAAAAAATGTACCACATTTGTGTGCAGAAATCAATTGGGTATGCAACTTTCGAGGGGTAGAAATTCCAGAAACGTGCAACTTTCGAGGGGTAGGATTACCTAAAATGCGCAACTTTCGAGGGGTAGAAATTCCGGAAACGTGCAACTTTCGAGGGGTACGGCGGTTGGGACAACCGACAACCTTAAAAAGGGAAGAGGTCGCGGATTGCGGCGGGAGTGAGCTGCCGGCCGTATTCCGACTGCTCGAAAACCTCGGCGTAGGCGAAGGGCAGGCCGAACCGGCGAGCGTCGTTCGCCTTGTAGGGATCCAGCCAGAAGCGCCGGATGAAGGCCCGCCGCTCCTCCAGTGTCGCGTCGGGTGCGGGCAGTGCCTCCAGCGCTCCCTCCTGTTCGGGCGGGAGCCATTCGAGGAACTGGGAGGGATGGCAGAGCAGGCAATCCGCCATGAGATCCAGCCGGTCGGAGACATCGACCGCCACATCGGGCCGAATCGCGCGCGGCGTGGTGAAGGGGTCGCTCATCAGGAAGACGGCGGGGGCCGTGTCCGGGACGGGGACATCGGGACACCAGTGCGGTACCCCCAGCAGATAGGCCGCGTCCATTACCAGCGTTCCGCAGGCGCGATGGTCGGCGTGGTAGTCGCAGGTGCGGTGGGTAAAAATGAGATGGGGGGCGAAACGGCGGATCAGCCGGGTCAACTCGCGCCGGTTCTCCAGCGTCGCCTCCAGTTCGCAGTCGGGATGGTCCAAGACCACGTAATCCTCCAGCCCGAGGCAACGGGCGGCGGCCTGGGTCTCGCCCTTGCGGCGGGCGGCCAGTTCCGCGCATCCCATCGTCCGGTGGCCCTTGTCCCCGTTGGTCATTGAGACAAAAACCACCTGCGCGCCTTCGGCGACGAACTTCGCCGCCGTCCCGGAGGCGTAGACATCCGCGTCATCGGGATGCGCCCCGATGACCATTACCCGTATGCCGTCAAGTCTCATCGGCTTCCGAGCCCGTTTCCAACTCCGGAACCTCATCCGACTCCGGGATATCCAGATGGCTCAACACGTCGAGGACATGATCCCCCTTGGCCAGGGAGGTGTCGAGCGAGAAATGGAGCTGGGGGGTGTATTTCATCGTCAGGTCGCGGTTGATCAGCCGCTGGAACTCGCGGGCCTTCACCGCCAGCTTCTTCAGGTAGGTTCCCCGTTCGTTTTCGTGGCCGAAGATCGAGACCCGCACCGTGGCGTTCCGCAGATTATGCGCCACGCGCACGTCGGTCACGGTGATGGCGCCGGGGTCGATCACGGTATCCCCGGCAAACACGCGGAACATGGCTTCGCCGATCTCGCGGCGCAGCAGCGCGTTCAAACGTTCGATGCGGTCAACACCCATGCGCGAATCCCCCTCACCCTACTACAGTGAACGCGGCAACTCTTCGAGCGTGTAGCACTCGACCGTATCGCCGACCAGGAAGCCCTCGAAGCCGTTGAAGTGGATACCGCATTCCTGCGATCCGGTGACTTCGGAGACCTCGTTCTGGAAGTGCTTGAGCGAAAGCAGCTTGCCGGTCCAGAGCTGCTCCTTCTTGCGGAAGATGCGGTAGTATCCCTTGGCGGTCAGCATGCCGTCCAGCAGCTGGCAACCCGCGATGCGCCCGGTCTTGCCGATATCGAAGAAGGCGCGGATCTCGGCGTGGCCCTTGACCACCTCCTTGTACTCCGGCGGCAGGAGGTCGAGCATGCACTGCTTCACATAGTCCTGCAACTCGTAGATGATACGGAAGGTATTGATCCGGACGCCGTCATGGCGGGCCTGCTGCTGCACGCCGGATTCGCACCCGACGTTGAAACCGACGATGATCGCCTTGCCGGCGGCGGCGTTGTTGACATCGGTCGCCGAGACATTGCCGATCGATTCCGAAAGGATCTCCAGGGAGACCTTCTGGCTCACGATGCCGCGCAGCATCTCGCAGATCGCCTCGGAGGAACCTTGGGTATCGGCCTTGACGATGACGGAGAGGGACTTCTTCTGATCGGAGGTCATCTGCCGCATCAGGGCATCCAGCGAGGTCGCCTTGGAGGTCGAGAGCGCGGCCAGCTTGCGAGCCTCCGCCTCGCGGGCGGCCAGCTCGCGAGCCCGTTTCTCGTTCAGCATGACCCGGAACCGGGCGCCGGCCTCGGGCACGCCCGAAAGGCCCATGCACTTGACGGCGGTCGAGGGACCGACCGACTTCACGCGCCGGCCGCGGTCGTCAATCAACCCGCGGACCTTGCCGAAGTACTCGCCGCACAACAGGATATCGCCGACATGGAGCGTGCCGCCGGTGACCAGGATGGAGGCGGTCGGCCCCAGACCCGGCTCCAGCTGCGCCTCGACGACATAGCCGTCGGCGCGGCGGTTGGGATTGGCCCGCAACTCCAGCATGTCGGCCTGCAGGAGGATCATCTCCAGCAGGGTATCGATGCCATCGCCGGTATGGGCGGAAACCTCGACGCAGATCACGTCACCGCCCCACTCTTCCGGCGTCAACCCCTCGCCCTGAAGCATCTGGCGGACGCGGTCGGGCTTGGCGGTGGGCAAATCGCACTTGTTGATGGCAACCATGATTTGGACACCCGCCTGGCGCGCGGCGGCGATCGCCTCGCGCGTCTGGGGCATCACCCCGTCATCGGCCGCGATGATGATCACGGCGATATCGGTCAGGGTCGCGCCGCGCATCCGCATCGCCGAGAAGGCGGCGTGGCCGGGCGTGTCCAGGAAGGTGATCTTGCGGCCGCTCAGCTCGACCGTATAGGCGCCGATGTGCTGCGTGATGCCGCCCGCCTCGCCGCTGGTGACATGGCTCTTGCGGATGTAGTCCAGCAGGGA
>DBXN01000086.1:313-527 GCA_002309585.1 Verrucomicrobia bacterium UBA1211 | reverse complement strand
CTGCCGCTCGATCTCGACCTTGAAGCCGTACTTGCCCGCGATCTTCTCGGCGGTGGCGGCCTCGACATGCTGGTTGATCGAGGCCAGGATATTCAGCTGCATCAGGTCGGCGATCAGCCGGTTGGGGCGGATCCCGAGCTGTTCGGCGAGATCCTTCACGATGATCGCGCCGCGCAGGGAGATCACATGGGAATCGGCCGGCGCCGCCGGCTGG
>DBXN01000086.1:0-203 GCA_002309585.1 Verrucomicrobia bacterium UBA1211 | reverse complement strand
CCCCGCTGGGTTGAAGCGGACGGGGTCCGCGCGTTGTCCCGTCCGCCGGCGCGGTCGCGCGAGACGGTCCGGGCGGATTTGAAATCTTTGGAGGAGTCACCGCGTGTCAGGCGGTCCCGGTTCGACGAGGAGAGGGGGATGTCATCCAACTCATCCTCCTCATCCCCGTAATGGGCGCGGGCGGGACGCGCCAGGGCCTTGGG
>DBXN01000105.1 GCA_002309585.1 Verrucomicrobia bacterium UBA1211 | reverse complement strand
GCTGGGACACGGTAAACCAACGGCGGTTGCTACCACCTTAAAGATTATGGGGAATGAAGGCAAGGTTCTAACCCCGCGCACAAAACGGGCCATTAGGGCAAACGGTCTCCAAAAGGATTCGGGGCGGTAACGGTTATCCGCTCGCCGGTCCGGGGATGGTCGAAGGCCAGGTAAGCGGCGTGGAGCGCCTGGTGTTCCGTCCGCAACAGCGCGCGGTCGGTATCGGTCAGACATCCCTCGCACTGCCGGAGGAAGCAGGTTTCGTCGCGGCCGTAAAGCTTATCCCCCACAACCGGGAAGCCGAGCGCGTGGAGCGTGGCGCGAATTTGATGGGTCCTGCCGGTCTCGGGCACCGCCCTGACACGGCTGATTCCATCCCGGTACGCCTCCAGCGTGAAACGGGTTACGGCCCGCGCCGACGCGGGGTATGCGTCCGTCATCTGCGCGCGGGGAATGAACCGCCGCTTCTTTCGGACGGCGGAAGTTGGGTCCTGCAGAATGAATCCGTCCGCCTCCACCCGTTGCGGAAAGTCACCCTCAACCCAGACGAGATACCGCTTCTCAACCGTATGCCGGGCGAATTGAAGGCCGAGGGCTTTCGCCGTTTCAGGATTCTTCGCGATCAGCACCAAACCCGATGTCTCACGGTCCAGCCGGTTGACGAAGATCGGATTCGCGCAGATTCCCGACCGTCGGAGCGCCATCCAGAGCGTATGGGCGAAGTAGACACCGGCGGGATGGCAGGGTAAATTCCCACTTTTGTTCACGGCAAAAAAATCGGGGTCATCCAACACAACCTCAAACCGATCATCCACGTGCGGCTCGTCGGACGAAAGAGGAAAATACCGGACCGTCTGCCCCGCCTTCACCTCCGTATCGGGAGGAACCGGCACATCATCCACCCAAACCCGGCCCGCCTCGATCAGCCGCCTCCACGCCGCCTCGTCATGATAGGAGAACCGCGCGCTCAATAACACCAGCAGCGTCAGCCCAGCCTCCTCGGGCCGGACCGACACCGCCGCCCGGCGCTGATAGTCCTCCTCCGCGAGCCTTTCCGTCATTTCGGCATCTTCCGCCGCTCCTCATCGGTCATCCCGATCCGGCGCTTCGCCATCACGTAGTCATACCGCTTCCAGTCGTTTGGCGACCAGAGATTCGCCTCCACGTAATCGCCGCAGAAGGGGACGCAGAGATCGGTCCACATCGCCAGCATCCGGATCTCCGCATCGGTGATGCCCTTCGCATGGCCCTTATCCAGCATCTCGGCGAAGAGACGGCTGGTGTTCGATCCCGCGAAATAGGGCTTCAGCAGGGAGGGTTCCGACGCGGCGGGAATCCAGTTGAGGACCTTATGTTCAGGATTGGCGCGGAACGCGTCATCGGACACATCCCGCCGCTGCGCATGGGTCAGCGAGAGATAGGCCTGCGACCAGATACGGTGCGCCTTGGCGTCCACGATCGGCGTGTCGGAAAGATCGGGCTTATCCGTGATCCCGGCGGCATGGCAGGCGACGCACCGCCGGTTCAGGATCGGCTGGATATCCTTCGCGAAGCTGATGCCCCGTTCCCGATCGAGAATGGGCGACAACTTCTGGGCGCCGGCGAGCAACGCCTTGGTCGGCTTCGCCGAGGCGAGCGGCGCGCCGTTCTTGGACTCATGGCAACCGACGCACGAAGCGTTCTCGCCCGGCTGCAAGGTCACCCAGCTGCGCATACTCTGGACCATGCGGCCTTTCTCATCCAGCAACATGAAATAGACCGGCTTCTGGGCGTCGGCGGTAAAGAAGACGGATCCGTCCTCATGCACAACCGCATCGCCGACCGGGATTTTCGGATCCCACGCCGCGTTGCCGACCGACGGCGGTGTGCAAACCATCGCGCCACCGCCCCGGCCGCCGTTGCCGTTGCTGCCGATGCCGACCACGCGGTATTCGATCGAAACCACCCGGAGGGTCTTGACCGTGCCGCGTGGCACCCCCTTCATCCCCTCGCCCGCGTAGACATCCTGGACATAGAAGGTGCCGGTCGTCTTGCTCCGATCAACCAGCGACGCCTTCGCCACCTGCCAGGTACGGGGCTTGACCGGAACCGGCCGTCCGCACGGCACGCGGTCCACACGCGGAAGCAGCTGTTCCCGTTCGCCATCCACATTCAGCCAATACAAACCCAGCGGCATGAAGTTGTCACGGAAGTCGATGTCCCGGCGGCCGGGATGGAAGTTCCATCCTTCGGGCAGATAGGAAAGCAACAACGTAGCCTCATCCAGCGGATAGGGATAGGCGGCGATCCGCCCCGTCTGTCCGTAGGCGTCCACCCGCTTGCCGTCGGACCGGCGCAGCGGTTCGATCGCCCAGACGCCCTGCGCCTCCTGCCGACCTTCGCGCGGATCAACCCGTACCAGCTCGCCCGGCTGGTTGCTGTGGTGCCCCGTCGCGATGGCGAAAAAGAGCGGACTTTGCGGAACCGTCCGGGCGTGGATCAGGGTGGTCGGGAACCAGGAGTTGTCGCCATACAGCGCCTGCTGGCCCGTCCCGTCCAGCGCCATCTGGAAGAGCGGCTGGGTGTAGATCTGGGAACGGTCATTGTACTCCCAGCGGGTATAGAGGATACGGCCGTCCCACGTCACGGCAGGATAGTTGTCATGGACCTGGTCGAAGGTGATACGGGTGATGTTTGAACCCTTCGCGTCACACCGGTAAAGGTTGCTGACCTCGGTCCACCAGCAGTCCACAATCTGCATGCAGCGGGTCGAATTGAAGAGAATCGAACCGTCCGGAAGGTAACAGCCCTCATAATCGGCGATCCCTTTGCCGGAGGTCAACTGGGTGATCGCGCGTGAAGCGAGATCCATCTCATACAGGTGGAAATCATCCTTCCGGTCATGTGAACGGTAGGAGAAGAGCAATCGTTTCCCGTCCGGCGAGACATCCACGTCGCGGATGCATCCCTCTTTCGTCTCAAACAGAACCGTCTCCTTCCAGAACCCGTCCGGCTGGGCATCCGCCAGGCACAGCGCGCTTCCGCACTTCCGGAAGACCCGTTCGGCCTGCGCGTCGGATAGGCACTCTGTATACGCATAGTGCGAACCGCCCATCACATAGTGGCGGGCATAGGCCCATTGCGGCGCTTCCCCCATCACGCGCGCCAGCCGCGTCGCGCGGCGGTGCAGGCAATTCTCCCGGTAACGCTTCAGCCGCTCCGCCAGCGTGACGCCGGGTTCGGCCTTGGCCCCGCCCCGCTCCAACGCGGCGGCGAGCCGTTCACCGGCCTTCTCATTGTCCAGAAGATACTCGCGCGGCGCCAACCGGGCATCCTGGGCGATCCAATCCGCCAGCAGCTCATCCGTCCGTTGAACCTGCCGCCAGACATCCCGCCCGCCCATCTGCCGTTCCGTATCCGTCAACGGCCGCCCCAACAGCGCCTCCGCCACGGAAACCGACTCAGACGGGATCGCTCCCGCGGAAAACGCGCAAAGCGCCGCACTCACCAGCCAGATCTGTTTGATCATCTTCCGTTCCCCGTTTTATTCGTTCCAAACACGCCGGCTATTATTTTCCCAGCGTTGTAGATACTGTACCAAGTTCGCCTTTGCCCCTGCAAATGAAAAAAGGGCGGTTCCCGCAAAAACGCGGTCCCTGTAATCAAAATCTCCCCGGCCGCAGGGGCCGGGGAGACGTTTACGCTTGCTACAGATTCACCCACTGTCCGGTGGCGGCGGATTTCAGTACCGCGTCGCACACCTTGGTGGTCTCCAACGCGTCGCGGAATGACGGCGTCGGGTTCTCACCCTTCGCCAGCGCCTCAAACGCGTCGGCGGCCTGGTGGACGAAGCTGTGCTCGTACCCGATCTGGAGACCCGGCACCCACCATTTGTCCATGTAGGGCTGATCGCCGTCCGTGACATGGATGTTGTGCCAGCCGCGGATGAGCGAGTTGTCGTCATGGTCGAAATACTGGAGCCGATGCAGGTCATGCAGGTCCCACGCGATGGAGGCGTTCTCGCCGTTGATCTCGAAGGTGTAGAGCGCCTTATGTCCGCGCGCGTAGCGGGTGGACTCAAAGATCGCCAGCGAACCGTTTTTGAAACGGGCGAGGAAGGCGCAGGCGTCATCGATCCCGACCTTCTCGACCGTTCCCGTATCCAGGTTCTTCCGCTCCTTGATGAAGGTCTCGGTCATCGCCGTGACGGCGGTGATCGGGCCGTTGATCCAGATCGCGGTGTCGATGCAGTGCGCGAGCAGATCACCCGTCACGCCGCTGCCCGCCGTCGCGACATCCAGCCGCCACGTACCGTTTCCGCCCTGCGGGCAATCGGGCGAGATCGTCCAATCCTGCAGGAAGTTGGCGCGGTAGTGGAAGATCCGGCCCAGACGCCCCTCGTCCACCAGCTGCTTCGCCAGCGTGACCGCCGGGACGCGCCGGTAGTTGTACCAGACCATGTTCGCGACGCCGGCCTTCTCGACCGCCTCGCACATCGCTGTCGCCTCGCCCGTCTCGCGGGCGAGCGGTTTTTCCGTGAAGACCATCTTCCCGGCGGCCGCCGCCGCGCAGGCGACCGGCGCATGGAGGTTGTTCGGCAGGCAGATATCGATCACATCGATATCGTCCCGCTCGACCAGCTTCCGCCAGTCGGTCTCCGTGGAGGCGTACCCCCACTGGTCAGCGAAGGCCTTCAACGTTGCAGGGTTGCGCGCGCAAACCGCCGTCAATTCCGGCTCGTAGGCCAGATTGAAGAAGTTGTTCACGCGGCGATAGGCGTTTGAATGGGTCCGGGCCATGAAGCCGGTTCCCAGCATTCCGATTCGCAGTTTTTTCATCTCCGTCTCCCCTACTCTTCCCAGCCGCAGACCTTCTGGACCTCCAGCATCGCCGAGAGGATGCTGTTCCAGGTGTCGGGCTTCATCATCACTTCATTGGTGAACATACAGCCGTCCCAGCAGAGATGGCGGCAGGCCTTGGTCGGCTGCCCGTTCTCATCGCAGAGCCATTGCTTCGCGCACCAGGCGATGTCCAACTTCCCGTTGGGATCGTTCGGCAGGCAGTGGCGCCCCGTCTTGTCGTGGCTGCCCTGTCCCTTGACCGTCCCGTCATTCTGCGCGACGTGGAAATCGAAGACCCACGGTTTCAAAGCCGCGACCAGCTGCTTGTAACAGGCCTGGAAGGTCGCCTGGTCGCCCCAAGCGAAGTCGGCGGGGAGAATCCGGTCCTCTTCCGCGTTGTAGCCGAGCAGATAGAGCATCGTGTGCGCCAGATCGACCTGCATGCCGAAGCACCCGGGCCGACCCACCGCCTCGAGCGTCCGCAACATCCATTTCCAGGAGTGCATCCCGCCCCAGCAGATCTCGCCCTCGGCGGCCAACCGCTCACCGTACCCTTCCGCGATCGTGGCGGCCTCTTGGAAGGTCGCGACAATCTGCTTGAAGTTACCGGCCGGATCCTTCGCCCAGTCGGCCACGGAACAGGAGGAGTCCACCCGGACTACCCCGTCCGGCCGCACGCCCAGCGCGGCCAGCTTCTGCGCGATTTTACAGGCCTTCTCGACCATCGTCAGGTAGGTCTTCCGCGCCTCCTCGCCGCCCATCGCGGAACCCGCCCAGATCGGGGCGACGAACGAACCGGTGTTCAGCCCGTTCGCCCGCAGCTTGTCGGCGAGACGCGCGAGGTCATCGTCGGACGAATCGATGTCCACATGCGGCGAGGCGAGAAAGAGATCCAGCCCGTCGAACTTCCGACCGTCCACCTCCGCCTTGACCGTCAGATCGATCATCTCATCCAGACCGATCACCGGTTCAGGCGTGCCAGGCCCCTTGCCGACCAATCCCGGCCAGGAGGCGTTATGCAGTTTCGGATACATCATGGTCTTCACTCCTTTCTGGGGTTATTCCGGCAGCACAGGCGCGTTGGGATTCACTTCAGGCCCGAAGTAGCGGAGCACTTCCAGCACCTCGGTCGCGGAAGTGTTTTCAAAGACCACACCCGACTTGGCCGCGTCATGCGTGACATAGAACTCGTCGCTCGTGATGTCGTAGAAATGAATCAGGCTCGGGCTGTACATGCGCTGGCCGTTGATCGAACCCTCGCCCTGCACGCAGATCAGGCCATACGCGCCGTTATCCTTGATCGTCACCTTCGCCCCCGGCATCACGGTCAGCCGCTTGCCCGTGAAGGGCTGCTTACCCGCCGTCTTGCCGTAGTTGGTCCAGTAATCGACATACCCCTCCTCTTCGGAACCGCTGCAGAGTTTCGGCTCCAGGAAGTGGTGCTTGTGGAAATCGGGATCGACATTGGCCTTCCAATCGAGCGTATCGACGATGAAGTCGATATCGTTCCACTTCTCCTTCGGCATATCCTTGACGAGGAGCGAACGCGGCACGGCACGGCCCTCCAGCAGGCTCTGATACATGCCGAAGACATCGGAACCCCACTGCGGCTCGAAGGTAACCAGCGAACCCGGCGCGTGCAGGATGCCCGGCTGGACATACCAGCCCGTACCCGGCTGCAGACGGTAGGCCTGGGAATGGTCGAGAATGCCGTTGTCGCCCTTGTTCCAGTTGCGGATGCACTCGCGGACCTGCTCTTTGGTCGTGTCGGGTGTCAACCCGAAGAAGGTATAGGGGAAGTTGTTCCCGACCGCGTTCAGCTGAACGGGGAAGTAGTAGGACTCCGGCTTGCCGTCCTGTCCCACCAGTTTTGCGAACTTGTCGTTCTGGTGGATGTGGTGGCAGATCGGCCCCATGTTATCGAAGAACTTGGAGAAGACCGGCCAGCGGCCATACTTCTTCCAAATCCGCTTGCCGACGACCAGATCGCCCAACTCGGCGACCGCATCGCGCAACAGGAAACGCTTGTCTTCAAAAACGATGTAGCTCAAGCCCTCATCCGGCAGACGGCCCGCATTATCCGCCTCCGTCGTGGAGGCAAACCACCGCTCGTCGATTCCGCCGCGATCCAACCCCAGCGCATAGAGATCTTCCGGGGCGAGCTTCAGCCGCTTGCCGGGCTGCAGGAAGGAACGGGGTACCCAGTTCGGCAGCAGCCGGAACACGCCGTTACCCTTATTCAACGCGGCATCCGCCGCCCCTTTGACACCCTTCGTCAGGGTCTTCAACGCTTTAACTGACGGTTGTTTCATAACTTCCCCTTCTCATTGGTTAAGGAACAGGCACCATACCTTTTCCTACTTAAACTCCTTCAGCCGGATATTCCGATACTGCAGCTTCATCGGCGGCCCCTGATGGATCTGCAACGTGATGTATCCCTTCTCCGGCAACATCTCCTTCCGCTCATCGGTCAACTCATTGATCAGCACGCCGTTCAGATAGACCGTGATCGTCCGGCCCTTACAGATTACCCGATACGTGTTCCAGTTCTCCACCCGATGCAGGTTCCCGGCATCCGCCTTGCTTGGCAGATCGGTCACCGTCTTCTTCCCGTCGGCCGCGAGGATCGTCTTCGTCCCGCGCGCGCCGACCAGATGCTGTTTCGGATGGTAGATGAAACCGGGCAACCCGCCGGCCCCGTCAAGATCGGCCTGATATCCGCTGTCACCCACCGACTGCCGCGCCGCGCGGAGCTGCACGCCGGAATTCGCTTCTTTGCTCAGGCAGTACTCCAGCCGCACCTCAAAATCGCCCAACGCCTTGTCATAGATCAGATGCTGCGTTCCCTTCACCGGATTGTTGACCGTGCTCTCGCCCACCAGCACGCCGTCCTGAACCCGCCAGAAGGTGGCCGGCTCGGCCCAGCCCGTCAAGTCCTTGCCATTGAAGATCGTCACGAATCCCGCGTTGTCGATCTCGGCGCGCAGCTGCCGGATCGTCGCTTCGATGCTTCCCCTCTCCTCATCCCGCGTCGCCCAGGTCCGCGCCTCCTCCAACAGGGCGAGTTTCGCTTCGGGTACCATCACGAAATTCGCGTCGAGCTGGCGCAGGAATCCGCGCATGGACAGAATCTTCAGCCGTTCGTTCGGAGCGAACTGCGCGAAACCCGCCGCGTCGTCCATCGCGTCGAACCCTTTCCACTCCGCCAGCATCCGGATCGCCTGCTCCTTCAACGCGGCATCGGCGGGATCCCCCGCTGCCTGACGCACGATCGCCAGCGCCTCGGCGTTACCCAATCCCGCGATGGCCTTCAGAAACGCCGCTTTCCGTTTCCCGTCTGCACCGGCATAGGCCTTCCTGATCGCGGCCAGCACATCGGGCTTCAACCAAAGCCCGCCCAGCATGTGGCTCTGGTTCTCCGCAAACTCAACCGCCATCGGTTTGCCATCGAAGGTGTAGGTCAACCGGAGCGTCTTGTTTTTGCCGGGTGCGGGATCCTCGGAGAATCCGTCCCAGCGGCAAAGGCGGCCCGTCGCCTGAATGGAGATCGAACCGTCGTCAACCAGCTTCTGGGTGTTGGCGGTGACATCCCGGAACAGGTTTTCCGGGAAATGGCCGAACCGCGAGGAGGTAATCACCACCTTCCCTTTGCGCGGCTCAAGATAACGGGAGCAGAGGGTGGAGAGCGCGCGGATCGCGGCATCGGATTCCGGCGCCTGCTCAACCATCCCGATCGCCAGCGGCACATCCTCGCTCCGTCCCAGCTCACCCAACGCGCGGTAGGCGGCATTCTTGTCGCCGGCCGCCGCGCCATTGACGATCTTGACGATCGCGGGAACCGCCGTCACCTGCCGCCGCTGCAACGCCAGATCAATCCCCTTCCCCCACAGTTTTGCGTCGGGTTCGGCCAGCAGCGCCATCACCGCATCATCCGCCGCCTTCCCGGGGAAACCGATGATCTGTTTCGCGGCGCCCGCCGCGATCGCAGCATCCGTTCCCTTCAGCAGCTCGACCAGCACCGGCACGGCAGCCGGTTCGTTCATCTGCGCCAGCGCGGCGGCGGCCGAGAGCCGCGCCCCCGTCCCGGAGGCGTTCTCGCCCTTCGCCAGCGCGATCAGCGGCGCGACGGCCGCCTTGTCGCCACGGTCGGCCAACACAGTGCAAAGCCGTTCCTGGACGGCGGGCACCTTCGCCAGCGCCGCCGCGAACCGGCGGGTCGCGGCCTCGTCCTTCGGATAATCGATCACCGCGCGCAGCGCCGCATTCACCGCGTTCTTGTCGCCCGCGATGCTCTCATCCCACAGCGCAAGCCCCTCGGCGCCGGACATCAGGATCTCCATCCGGATCGCGCCAAGCCGCGTCGAGGACGAGACATTCGCCTTCGTCAGCCGGACCTCACGGCAATACGCCGCCACCTTCGCCCGGTCGGGACACTTCGCCGCGCCGTCCACATACGCGATCGCCGCCTGCTGGAAGCGGCCCAAATGCCCCTTCAGCGCGGCCATCGCCTCCGGCGTCGCCAACTTTCCCAATGAAAAGGCGGCCGCATCGCGGATCTTCGTATCCGGCTCATTCAGATACTTCGCCAGCAACGCCACGGAACGCGCGTTCCCCCGGTTTCCCATCGACTGGATAACCCCCAGTTTCAGCGGCCCGGCCAAGGTCTCGACGGCGTCGCAGAAACAATTCTCCACAGCCGGATCCGTGATCATCTCCAGCGCATACCGCGCCGCATGGTGAAGGTCGGGATTCCCCAACTCCTTCGCCAACGCCCCGATCGCGTTCTTGGTCGCCACGCGCCCCAAATCCTGGCACGCGGTGATTTTATCATTCCGGGAGGCATCCGACGCCAACACCGCCAACAACTCCGCCTCGCCCGCGAACATCCGCGGGGCCATCAGGAGAACGGCCACCGCCACACTCACACCCTTCGCTCTCATCCAAAATCCTCTCTCTCAACCGATCAACATCAAAACCGTTTAACCGTTTAAACCGTCCCGTCGGTTTACGCAATCTGCCAACCCTCGCGCTGAGCGCGGCTCCGCAGACGGTTCGCCTCCGGATCGTTCACAAACTCCGCCTTCACGGGATCCCACGTCAGATCCCGTTTCAGCCACTGGGCGATGTTCGCGCAGTGCACGGTGCTCATCGACCGGTACATCACCTCGGCGTTGGCGACCGTCACGCGGCGCGTCTTCACGCAGTTGAAGAAATCGCGCATGTGACCGACCGCATGGCCGGTCCGCGTGAGGTAATCCTGAAGGATCTTGCTGTAATCCGCCAGCAGCGAGGGATGTGAGACCTCCGGACGGGAATAGCCATCCGCGCAGGAGACCCATCCCTCGGAACCGACATACCGCACCCCGCAGGTGCCGCGCCATCCCTGTTGTTTCTGAATCATCCGTACCCCGTTGGCGAACCGCATCTCCATTCCCTCCGCCGCCGGATGGTCCACATACGGATAGAAGACCGGCGAGGTTTCGCCCAAGCCCAGCGCCACCTGGCACTGCGCGAAGGTGTGGGAACCCCATTCGCCGATCACGCTGGAATAGAAATCATACTGATGGTGCCACCCGCCCCGGATGTAGGTGTTGTTGAACGGACGCCACGGACACGGCCCGAGCCACGCGTCCCAATCCAGCACATCCCTCGGCGGCTCCGGCTCCGCCGGCGCCCACTTGCGGTTCATCTCCACACCGCCCCACGGCGCCAGATGGGCGTAGACCGTCTTGACCTCGCCCAGCCGTCCCAGACGCAGCAACTCGTTGGCCACAATGAAGTTCGCCTCGCTCAACCGCTGCGTCCCGGTCTGGAACACCCGCCCGTACTGCTTCGAGGCCGCCACCACCGCCTGTCCCTCCGCGATCGTCATGCAGGAGGGCTTCTCGGCATACACATCCTTGCCCGCGCGCATCGCCATAATCGCCACGCCCGCGTGCCAGCGGTCACTGGTCGCCGTCAGGATGCAATCGATGTCGGGACGCGCCAGAATCTCGCGCATGTCCGAATACATCTGGCAATCGTTGTTTTTGTAATGCGCATCGGTGATCCGCTTGATCCGTTCGCGCGCCGACTTCTGGACATCGCAGATCGCGACGAACTGGACATCCTTTTCCGACAAGGGTCCCCACTGGAGATCCCCCGTTCCGCGGCCGCCCAATCCGATACCGCCCATCACAATCCGCTCGCTCGGCGCCACAGCCCCATCCAACCCCAAGGCAGAACCGGGGATAATCACCGGCGCGGCCGAAGCGGCCAGCGCACCCTTCAGAAACCCTCTGCGCGACACTCTCATCCGAATTTCCCCCATAACCCTTTTACCAGTTTTTTGATATTGATAAGTATACGAATCTTTCCCTTCCAAGTCGAGCAGTTTTTCCCTCCATTTATCCTACGGAGAGGCAATGTCCCCATTGCCCAAAAACAAAACGGGACCCTGAAACAGGATCCCGTTCCGATAACGCCGTCTTATGAACGCCGCCGTTATTTGACCGCCTGCGCGCCCTTGCCCTTCATCGCGCCGAACAGCTTCAACGCGTCATCAAGCGGATAGCGGTTACAGAACATGTCGCACTGGGTGGTGATCGTCCCCTGGAGCGGCAACCCCAGCACGGAACGCAGGCCGTTGCACTTGCCCTCGTCGAGCTTGGTTTTCTCGGAGTACTTCATCGAGAGAAAGGCGTTGAGGTACTTGGCGTTGATACGTCCGGCGAAAACTTTGGGATCCTTGAGATCCTCGTTGTCCTCGATGGACTCGATGCCGTCGGTTCCCTCCAGATCCTCAAACCCGTCAACCCGCACCTTTGCGATGGAGGGCGAAACCGTCATCTGAATGTCACTCTCGCGGTTCAGGAAGAAGATGTTGCCGTCGATCGACTGCCGTTTCGACACCCCCGCGCCCTTGGTGTTGTCATACCCCGTCAACACATTGAGGCCGATAATGTTATCCGCGATCGTCGCATCGACGCCGGTGTTGTTCCGAACACCGAACCCCATATCCGCGAGATCGTTCAGACGGCTCCAAGTGAAGAGCACCGTGTTGTTCTTGAAGATCCATTTGACTTCGGGTTTCCATCCGGCGCGGGTCTTGTTCGGACCATCCATCGGAACCGCCTTCGAGCAGAGCACGTTCGCGCCGATCATCCGGTTGTTGCAGAACACGCAGTTCTCGACATCCACCTCGCCCTGATACCACGTGACGTTGAAGGCGATATTGCCGGAGTTGACGAACGCGCAATTGCGGAACGCGATCTTGCCCGTCGCGCGGTTCGCCGTGGCGGAATAGACGAGATACCGGTTCGCGGAGGGGAACTTGTCCTTCTCCTTATTCCACGCCGGTCCCTCCAGCCACATGCCCGTCTCAAACCCTTCAGGCTTCCCTTTCGTCTCATGGTAGGAGTTGGCGAATCCCTCGTCAAAGATAAGACCGTCAAACACCATATTCACATTATCCGGATGCTTCGGCCGTTTCGTGAAATCGATCGTGAAGACGCCCAGACCGGTACCCTTCTTGTCATTGTTCTCATTGAGGGCCTGGAACATCGTACGGTTCGCAAGCGGATCGCGCGCGGCGAAATCCGCGGAATACCCGCCGATGATTGAGACGGCCTTGTCGATCAGGAACCAATTCTGCTTCATCTTTCCGGGATAGATGCCCGCGGCGAGATGGATCGTGTCGCCATCCTCGGCATTCTCAAGCGCCTTCCACAGGTTTTTCAGCGGCGCAGCCTTGGTTCCGTCATTCTTGTTCTTGCCACTCTCCAGCGAGACATAGATATCCCCCGCCTGTACGGCGGCCGCGCAAACCATCGCAATGAATCCGAAAATGAGTCTCTTCATCGTTTTCTCCTTTCTCCACACCCCGACCAGACACAGGCAGGGCAACCAATCGTCACAAGCGTATCACCGCAGACCCGTTCAAAGCAAGCCGAATCCCACGGCCCGCAAAGGGAAGGTTGAAGTCGAATGTCCACGCAACACCCAACCCTCAACGCGTCGCCCGCAACCGATAGGCCAGCGGAAAGAGCCGGAACAGGACGGCGAGAAAAATCACCTTCTGGAGTCGGGAGACACGCCGGTCAAAGAGAATCCGGCGGTTGATCTCCGGATAAGTGGCGAGATAGAGCGAACGCCCCTTGCCCATCGCCAAAAGCGGAAAAAGGATATTGCGGACCTGAATCTTGCGGGCAATGAAATCGGCGCCATCGGCAAGACCGTTCTCCAAGGCGAATCGCCGCATCAGATCGAGATTGGCGACCCGCTCTCCCAGGTCGCGCAGACACACCGCCTCCACATCCATCTTGTTTCCATCGGTGCCAACCTTCCGGGGAATCGATGCGTCGCCGATGCAATAGTGGTAGAGCGGCTGATGCACGAGATTGACCACGCGACAAAAAGAGAGGACCTGGATGGTCTGCACCCAATCCTCTAGGAAATTCTTGCGCGGGAAACGAACCTTTCGATATATATCCGTCTTAGTCAACCGGCACCAGACGCAATCGTCCAGATCGCCCCGGAGCAGCCCCCGGATCCGGTCGCCATCCGGGGGGAGGGTCTGGCGGCGCCAAACGGAACCGTCCACCCTGTCATGGTAACTCTCGCAGATAACCATATCCGCATCGTTGGAAACCGCGCTTTCGTAGAGGGTCGCATACATCGTCCGCTCGACCCAGTCATCGCTGTCGCAATGGGCCACATACGTTCCGACAACGTGACGCAATCCGGTCTCCCGAGCCGTCGGGAGACCGCGGTTCCCGTCGTGACGGATGATCAGTGTCTGGTCCTCCCTTCCGGGATAACGCTTCAAAACCTCCCTCAGAATGGCGCAACTCTCATCCGGGCTGCCGTCATCGACAAACACGAACTGCATCTCGTCCAGCGTCTGTGAAAACAGGCTCTCCGCACACCGTCCGATAGTCTGGGCGACCCGGTAGATGGGCACAATCACGCTGACTTTCACCCGCCCTCCACGATCACACATGCCGCCCTGTAGACTTGGGTTGTCTATAACGTGCCGTTCAACCGCACGATCGCTGGCTCCAGCCATCAGACTTCAGGCCCTCACTTCGTCACGCACACCCTCAACGCTCATCAACCCGTTTTCGCAGCCTCAGCTGCCCGCACGCCGCGTCGACATCTTTCCCGCGCGAGAAGCGGAGCGTCGTGTTGATCTTTGCCTGAAGCAGACGGTCCAGGAACGCCTTGCAATCCCCGCTTTCGGGACGGCGGCCGCTGAACTCCTCAACCGGACTGAGGGGAATCAGATTGACCTTGCACGGCAACCGCTGCAACAGGGCGATCAGCCGGTCGGCATGGTGCGGCCGGTCATTGAATTTACGGATGAGCGTGTACTCAAAGGTGATGATTCGCCCGGTCTTCTCGGTGTAGGCTTTGCAGGCGGGCATGAGAACATCGAGCGGCCACATCTTGTTGACGGGCATCAGCTGGTCGCGGAGCAGATTGTCCGGCGCGTGGAGCGAGACGGACAATTCAAACTGTATCCCCTCCTCCGCCAACCGCCGGATTCCGGGCACCACCCCACAGGTGCTGATCGTGATGTGGCGCGCGCCGATGGCGAGGCCCTTCGGGTCATTCAGGATCTTCAGCGCCCGGATCACCTCATCGTAGTTGTCAAACGGTTCACCCATTCCCATCACCACGATGTTACCGGGCCGGGGCAACTCGGTCTTACCCCGTCCCTTCTCGTCGAGGCCAGGCCCATCCGGCTGTTTCGCGCGAAGGTAACGGCAGGCGGCCATCACCTCTCCGACAATCTCCCCGGCCGTGAGATTCCGCGTTTTGCCGAGCATCCCGCTCGCGCAGAAGGCGCAATGAAAATTACATCCAACCTGCGAGGAGACACATTGCGTCAGACGCCCTTTCGAGGGAATCAACACCGATTCGATCCGTTCCCCGTCCGAGGGACAGGCCAGCAGGAGTTTGGCGGAACCGTCATCCGAATCCTTCAGCAGGACCTGCTCCAGCGGACGGAGCGGATACCGTTCCTGCAACCGTTGCCGAAGGGCGGCGGGTAAGGTGGAGACCTCCTCCCACGACTCCGCGAACTGGCGGTAGAGCGCCGATGCGATCTGGTCTCCGCGAAACGCCTTCTCCCCCAGCTCTTCCACGCAGACCCGCCGCCAATCGGCCGGCGGAACCGACCACGGGGACACCGCATCATTCATCATCATGCACTTCCTCTTTGATCCCCTGGCGGGGCGTCAGCAACGGATTCTTCCCCTCTTTCTTCGCCTTGGCCGCAAACGGCTTGTCCTCGCGCTGTTTCACACCGGAGACAAAGGGTTTCTTCTCCTCAATCGTCTTCGGATCGGGCGGAACCGAAGGGACCGTGATTTGGTTCGGGCTGGCGACAAAGGGCTTGTTCTCCTGGGGCTTTCCCACATAAACCGGAAGATCGGGAATCTCGTTCTGTTTGGGCGTGAAGGGACGGACCGTGAGCGGCTGGGGTGGACGCCCCGCACCGCCTGTGAAGGGCCGCGCCTCAAACGGCTTCGCCTCAAACCGCTTCACCTCCGCCTGGCGTGCGGGCTGATACGGCTTAGCTTCAAGGGGTTTCGCGGGCGCGAACCGTTTGGCCCGGAAACGAACCTCGTCACTCTCCGTCGCACCATGCGCGGAAACGGCGGAGAGCGCGAACCCGGCCATCAGAAGCGCCCAAACGATATGCGTCTTACCGGACATGAACCGTCCTGTCATTTGTCGATCGCGGCGATCCGACGGGCGATATCGTCGACCTCCTCCACAGAGACGAACCCGATGTTGAGCACATCGATCACCCCGCTCTTGAGCAGGAAGGAGAGCGACTGGTTGATCTTGTCGGAGTCCTTCGAGAAATCCCCCTCGCCGATAACCTTCATGGCGATGATTCCCTTCCCCTCCCCGTGGAGCTTCGTGATCTCCTCCATGTTCTTATCGACCGGCCCGGCCATCTTGCTCCCGAAGGGGTTGATCCGGACATGGACCGCATCCAACCACTCCACGCCCGGCGCGGCATGGAGCGCGCTGAACGCGTGGATCGAAATGCCGTGCGCGCGGATCTTGCCCGCCTTTTTCACCTTCTCCAGCGTCTCCATCTGCGAAGCGAGATCTTGAGGCCAGGTGCCGTTATCGACGCAGTGCAGATGGACCAGGTCGACATAATCGGTTTTCAGCTCGCGCAGAAACCGATCAACGAGCACATCGGGGGTGCCCTTGTCGGCATCCGGAACTCCGCCGCCCCGCCACCAGATCTTCGAAAAAAGGACATAACTGTCACGCGGGAAGGGGGCCAACGCCTCGGCGACGAACTGATGGGATCCGTAAAGATCGGCCATATCAAAACAGCGGACACCCCGTTCGTAGGCGGCGCGAACCACTTTCACCGCATAGTCGCGTCCCCCCTTGCGGAGGATTTCGGAATTCCGATTGAAGGAACGGACCCCGGTCCCGAACGAGAGCCGGGAGGGCTTGATGCCGGTCTTCCCCAGTGTGACACGCTCATAGGCGGAAAACTTTCCCGCCGGGGCAGCGGCCTTCTCCGCCGGAGCGGCAGTCGGGGCCAAACCGGCAGCCGGCGCGACGGTACCCGCTGCGGTCCATTTCAGAAAATCACGTCGTTGAACTTTTTGCATGAATGACTACCCTTTCCTGTTTCAGTTTTGTTATACTGCGCATTGTATTCTTTTTACGAAAAGGAATCAACCCGCTTCAACAGGGAAACTTTATGCGACCGGCGATCCTCTTCGATATAGACGGTACCCTTCTTCACGCGCGCGGCGTGGGGCGCGGCGCGTTTGACCGCGCCTTCCGCGCCGCGTATGGCGTGGCGTATCCCGACATGGCCTCGATCTCGTTCATCGGGGCGACCGATCTCGGCGTGGTCCGGGCGATGGCCGAACAGTGCGGCGTTCCCTCAACCCCCGCCCGTGAAGAACACTTCGCCTTTCTCCTCGCCCACCATTTGGAGGAGGGGTTGACCGCCACCCCGCCCCATGTCTATCCCGGCGTTCCTGAACTGCTCCGGGCCCTCACCGCCCGCGGGATAGCGCTGGGCCTTGTCACGGGTAACGTCCGCGCGACGGCCTGGATGAAGGTCCGTCACGCGGGTGTGGACGACTGTTTCACGTTCGGCGGCTACGGGGATGAGGATCCAGACCGCAACACCATCACCCGGCTGGCGCTCTCGCGACTCCCGCCCGACACATTCCCCGCCCTTCTCGTCGGCGATACGCCGCGCGACATCGAAGCCGCCCACCGCAACGGTCTGAAGGCACTGGCCGTCGGTTCCGGCTGGATCTCTGTCGAGGAGCTCCAAGTTGCGGGCGCCGATGCAGTTCTGCCGGACTTCTCCGCCATCGACCGTTCCCTCCAAACCATCCAAACCCTCATCCCAACCACCGTCCGATGACCGACTACCTCTTGTATTGCGCTGGAATCGTTTTGCTGCTGCTGGGTTTCGTCGGCAGCGTGATTCCCGTCATCCCCGGCCCCCCGCTGGCCTATCTGGCGCTTTGGGCGCTGCATGCAACGCAACGGGTCGACCTTCCCTATCCGTTTCTTTTCGCCGCGCTCGTCGCCACACTGGCCGTGACCATCGCCGATTACGTGGTGCCCTCGATGGGCGTCAAGAAGTTCGGCGGCGGGAAGTGGGGTGTCTGGGGATGTTTCGCCGGAACCCTTTTCGGTCTCACCGCCTTCCCGGTCGGTCTGTTGGTCGGCCCCTTCATTGGCGCCGTCCTCGGTGAAGGGATCGGGGGCAAAAAGGGGACCGATGCCGTTCGCGCGGGATTCGGAGCCTTCCTCGGCTTCATCTGCGGCGCGGCGATCAAAGTGATTCTCTGCGCCATCTTCACCGCAACATTCATATATCTGCTAATGAGGAGTTACACATGACAAGACGAGACTTTCTTCCGCTTCTGCTGGGCGCCGCCCTTCCCCGCTTCGCGTGGGCCGATGACACCGCCCCCGAAGACACCCCCGCCGCCCGGGCGCGCACGGCGTGGCGCGCCTTCTGCGCCGCCTATTGGAACCCCGAATCCCATCTGTTCAACAAAGTGAAGGACCGTCCCCGGCCGCCCCTGGATTTCTGGCTGACCGCCCAAGTCTGGGATTGCGCGATGGATGCGGCGGAACATTTCAACGATGCGGAGGACAAACGGCGGGTCACCGATCTCTTTGACGCCTTCCTCGCCCGCCACCGCTATTGGAAACGGAATCCGTACAATGACGACATCTGCTGGTGGACCATCGCCTGTACCCGCGCCTACCGCATCACGCATGAGGAGCGTTTCCTCCAGCGGGCGAAACGGGTCTTCGACGATCTCTCCGTCCGGGAATCCGACAGCCAGCTGGGCGGCGGATTCTGGTGGCGCTCCGATGAGCACACCTCGAAAAACGCCTGCGTCAACGGTCCTGCCATCATCACCGCGATGGAACTGGCCGACTTGACCCATGAGAACCGCTATGTGACGCAGGCGACCGAACTCTACGCCTGGTTACGCAAGACCTTGTTCAATGCCGAAACCGGCGCGGTCCGCGACAACATCAACCGCCGTCACCGGGTCGCCCCCATGTGCTTCACCTACAACCAAGGAACCTTCATCGGCGCGGCGTTGCGGCTCTATCGCCAAACCCAACAACCGGATTACCTGCAGGACGCCCGCACCGCCGCAGCATTCCTCTGCAAATACCTTGCCCCGCGGGGGACGCTTCGCGGAGAGGGCCAGGGGGACGGCGGCGCCTTCAAAGGGATCGCCGTCCGGTATCTGACGGAACTCGCCCGGCTGCCGGAGAACGAAACCTTCGCCGCCTTCCTGAAGAAGAACGCCCAGACCGCCTGGGATAACCGCAGAGCGTCCGATGGGCTGATCGGACCCGACTGGTCCCGCCGTCCGCCCGACCAGATGGCCATCGAATGCCAGACCGCCGCATCTGCCGTGGTTCTGCTCATCCTGGCGAGCGGGCTGAAATAACCGGCTCTACGTCATTCCATTCAATCTGCGGCTCGCCGGGGACGGCTCGCCCTACCATTTGACGAACCCTCCGGTGAGGCGAACCCTCCGGGTGAGCCGTACGGCAAAAAAGGGACCGCCCTGACGGACGGTCCCCTTTTGATTCAACCTGCGATACGAACCGCTTATTTCTTGCCGAAGACCTCGATCTCGGTGTAGTGGTTCATCTCGTTCGAGGTGTTGCCGCGGCTGTAGAACCGGACATAACGGCCCTTGGTACCTTTGCAGGCGAAGGGACGGCCCTCGTTGGTCTCGATGTACTCTTTGTCCTTGCCGGCGGCGATCTTGGCGCTGTTGTCGTGGTCGTTGTTGAACACGGTCGTCACGCCGTCGATGAAGTCGGGATCGTTCGAGATCTGGCAGATCACGTCACGATACACGCGCGCTTCGCCGTGGTAGTGCCACACGCAGGCGGCGTAGATTTCCTTCTCCGCGCCAAGGTCGATCTGGACCCACTGGACGCCAGGCCCCAGCTCGACGTAGGTCGCGGCATCGTGTTCCTTGTCGCCGTCGGTGATGTAGGACAGCTCGCCGATGATCGGTTCGGAGTCGCTGGACGTCACCTTGCAGTCGCGGGAGAGCACCTGGTCGCACCCATCCGGAACCACGATCGGCGGACGCGGCTTACCATTGCGCGCCGGCTCCAGGTTCGGAGAGCGGATATCCTTCGGCGTACCCGTGAATTGCGGTTTCGGAAGTTCGATCTTCAACTGGCCAGCCGCGGCGACCGCCGCGATGCCCGCCATCAACGCAGTCATCATCATTCCATTGAGTTTCATAGTTTGCTCCTTTCTTTCGGTCCACCCGGACCGTTGTCTTCTTCCCCCACCGTTCCCCCACACGGAGGTAACGAAACAGATGCGTTTTTAGTGCCGCGGAAACGCGCCGCAGGTACGGACGGGACGCCGCACGCGATCCAACCATGCCGCCTGGTCCCGCACGACGAGTGCCCCGCAACCGGGACACGCCTCGCAGGCGGCTTCAATCTCCTTCCAATCCATGCCCAGAAAGGCGGTGGACAATCCGTCCGCCCACGCCGCGCTCTCGGCGTAGGACCAGGCACCCGCGTGCCGCGCCGCCGCGACACCCTGCCGGGGATCGACCACGTGAAACCCCTGTTCCTCGAAGCCCGATCCGCTGATCGCACCCGTCGAGATCCGGAGGGCCTCAATCCCGGCGCGGATCCGCCAGTCGCCCCCGACGGTCACCGTCCACCCCTCGCCGCCGTCGCCCATCGAGCCGCGCGCGGCTACCGTGCTGGTTCCGCCGTGCAGGAGAAAGTTCTCCATCTCCCAATCGCGTTCCAGCATCTCGCACGCCAGATCGATCGCAAACCCCTTCCCGATCGCCCCGAAGTCCAGCTGGAGCGGCGTAGGCCTTCCCAGCCGGTCGGGCTTGACCGAGACCTTGAAGTGGTCCGGGTCGAGGATCAGGCGGTTCATCCCGCAGGCGGCCAGGGCATCCTGCCGCTCCTCCTCCGTCAAGGCGCCCCACCGGTGGTTCACCTTGCGGAGCGCGTCCATCACGGTCCCGACGGTCACGTCGAACGCGCCGCCGGTCGCCGCGCAGATCTCCGTCGCGATCAGCAGCAGGTCCATCACCTCTTTGTCCACCTGGTAGACCTCGCCCGGTTTGAGCCGGCTGATCATCGCCACCTCGCTCACATCCTGGAAGCGGCTGATCTGCGCCTCGACCCGGTCGATGAGCGCGAAGACCTGCGTCGCCGCGCTCTCCGCGATACGGGGTTCCTCGTCGAAGACCATCAACTCGAAGGTTGTGGCCATCGCGCGGTCCCCGTAACGCAGAACATGGTCCATGGCGGACACGGTGAAACTACTCCTTCCGGCCGCTGGTCATGAGCATCCAGAGCCCGACGAGGATGAAGCATCCCGTCGTGCAGCGGTGCGCCCACAACAGCGTCTGCTGCCAGCCGTCGCCGAAGACCGTCATCATCGGCGCGACCGCCGTGAAGACCACAATCACCGCCAGCACCATCGCCAGCATCCACCAGAAGGCACGCTTCGTCGCGATCCGGTTGGCACCGCGGAACCAGATCAAGGCCAGCAACGCCGCGCAGAAGAGACCGCCCGCCAGCTGGTGGCCGACCAGCATCCATCCCTTCATCGCGCCGGTGAAGAACCCGATGCAGCCCGAGCAGGCGAGGTAGAGCGTCGCAATGCCCATCGCGCAGCCAGAGAGCCGGTTGATCGTCGAGATCAGCTTCTCGGACTTCGTGCCGTACGGCACCGCGCCCGCCTTCAGGAAGACCGGCACCGCGGCGGCGGTAAAGGCGATCGCCACCAGCGAGAGGATCGCGAAGACCACCCACAGGAAGATCTTGAAGACCGGCCGGACCAGGAACATCGCCCCGAAGGACTGATGGTAGAACTTGTCTGTACCCATGAAGACGTTCTGCGCCGTGGAGAGTGTCTTGGCCGTCAGCAGCGGGCCCGTCGAGGTGACCTTCTGGAAGAAGAACTTCGAATTGGCCGTGTGGCAGTCCGCGCACTTGACCGGCTTCGCGCCGCGCGCCAGACGGGCGGGACGGACATCGTGGCCGAAGGCCCAGGAGACCGGCTCCGCGCACTTCTCAACCTGCACGGTCAACTGTTCACCCTGAAGCTCCCACACCTGGCCGTGGCCGACATAGACCGGCTTCTCGATCCCGGCGGCGGCGAGTTTCTTCAGCGTCGCGGTCAGCATCTCCTCGGTCAACGCGGCGGTTGTCCCGGCGAGCTGCGCAACCTGCTTCGCGGCTGTCGTGTTGATCATCGAGGCGAAGGTCTTCTCCGCCAACAGATAGATACCGAAGTCTTTCGCCGCCGCGCCCGCTGGCGCCGCCGCATGGACGACCGTACCCGTTGAACCCGGCTCGATATAGAAGATCTTGCCGGAGGTAATCAGTGCGCCGGCCTTGCCGCTCGTTACCAGCGTACCTGCGGCGGTAAATGCGTCGCTGGCCTCGATCGTCGTCAGGAGATCGTTCACCTGCTTGGCAAGCGCCTCGTTACGGTCAGAGAGGCGCTGGCTGAGCGCGGAGGACACCGCATCCTTGACACCCGTGGCGATCTCCTCCTTGCGGGCCTTCTGGTCTTCGGCGGAGAGCTGGTCCAGATCCTCCTTCTCGGCGGCGATCATCGCCTGAGTGATCGTATCGACATCGCCCTTGACCTTCTCGAAGTCCTTGGCGGCGGCGGCATCAACATCCATCTCAGGATCGTACACATCCGGGATGATCGAATCCAGCGTGACAACCTCGACAGGGAACGCCTTGGCGATCGCCGCATTGATCAACTCGGTCTGCTTGTCCGTTTCGGCAGGGGTCTCCGGCTCATCCGCCTCCGCGACCTTACGGTCGGGATCGGCGATGTAGAAGTAACCGTTCGCCCCTTCCGCCTCGCCGAAGGGAACGGGGATACCGTCCACATTCGCGCGGAAGAGCTTGCCGTCAACCGCCAAAACCGGACGTTTGCCGTTCATGCCGATGTTCGGATCGCTGTCCAGCATCACCAAGACCGCGCCAACGTCCTTCATCGCCGTCAGCGTATCGCCGGCGATCTCGGCAACCTTCCCGGTATCCAACGGTTTCACGCCATCTTCCGAACGGGTCGCCCAGAAGGCGGGCCACACCATCCGGCGGGGCTCGATCTTGCCGCTCTTCGCATCACGCACGAAAACCGGCTCCTGGATGTAGGGCGCGTCGGTCAGCCACTTCGCGCGGCCATAGACGCCCATGCGGTTCGCGCGGCAGGTCTGGACCGTTCCGAGTTCGCCGCCCCGGGTCACGCCGCTGTGGCAGACCGTACAGGCCAGTTTCTCGAAGTGGACCGTCGGGAAACCGATATGCTTCGGGGCGGGCGCGCCGTGACGGCCGGCCTTGCCCTTGTCCGCCACATGGCAACCCGCGCAGGTGAGCGACATCGCCGCCGCGTCGATCCCTTTGTGGGCGTAACCGCGGCTGATCTTGTGATCCTCGCCGTTACGGTGGCAATCCACGCATGACATCCCCGCGCGCAGGTGGACATCGCCGTCGATCGACATCGCCGGCGCGCCCGACTGGCTCACCCCGTGGCAGTTCAGGCAGCTGTCGTTCTGCGGACGGCCGACTTTGAAGACCAGACGGGATTTCGAGTCGAACTGCTTGGGATCATAGGTGATCGTCGCGGGGACGCGGAAGATCGAGTCATCGGGATTTCTGCCCCACATCATCCCCCAGTAATCCGGCATCCGCTCGGACATGCCGTCCACCTCGCACCACCCCATCGCGGCGCTCATCGCCCACGAGAAGTTCTGGCGGGTAATCTGCTTGACGTACTCGCTATGGTCATAGAGGCCCGACTGGTCGTGGCAGGCGAAGCAGTTGACCTCCAGCGGGCCGGAGACGTTCCAACGGCCGGCCATCAGCCCCTCCTCATCCGGAGAGGCGACGCCGCCGCCGGGCAGATTGCGCCCGAACCGCCAGGTGAAGTCGAAATCGTCCATCCCGATATCGGCGGGCTTGTAGGTTCCCTTCCAGCCGCGGTAGCTCAGCGGCAGCTGCGTGCCGGTCGCGGGATCGATCATGAACCACGGCTCGCCCAAACGGCCGGGACACGCGTTGGTCTCCGCCGCGTTGAAGTGCCAGCCGCTGGCGATCGTGTCGATATCGTGGCAGAGGCTGCAGGTCTGGCGGGTGCTGACGGGTAGGGCTTTCGGATCATCCGGAACGACCGTATCGCCGGAGAGATCTTTCACGCCCAACCGGTGGATCGGCGGAACGCGGCCACCGTCCCAGTGGGACGGCATCGCCGCGCCGGCGGTCAGCGCGGCCAGCGTCAAGGCATAGAGTGAAAGTTTTTTCATGGTTTTCCTTAAGCTTGAAGTTCGTGCCACTAACCTTACGCCTGCTTCGGCTGCTCGCCGGCGGCCTTGGCGGGATCGTGCTTCGCGTCGGCGGGAACCTTGAACTCCTCCGGCTTGAAGTAGACCGTCTGGCGCGACGCGACCGAACGGTTGGCGGCGAGCACCGCGACAGCAGACTCATAGGCCAACTCCGCATCGCAGTTCAGGAGCTTCGGATTCTTGCGGCGGACCGCCAGGAAGAAGTTCTCCAGATGCGGCATGTGGGCCGGCTTGAGCAGATCGACCGGCAGCGGCATACCCGCGGCGGCCTTCGTGACACGCGAGTCGAGCGCGACGTTACTGGAGCGCTCCTGCATCGCGACCGGCGCTTTCGCCTCGTTCAGGATGCCCATCTTGACGAACTTGTTCCAGTCGTTGCCCGGTTCCGGAGCGGCGGTGTTGCCGCGCGCGGCGATCTCGGAGAGGGTCAGGTAGCCGTTCTCACCCATGAACTGCTCGTAGAAACCGCCGCGGGAGGAGGTCGTCAACACCTGATAGAATGCGCGGTTGATCACACCCTCTTTGGTCTTGAACTCGTAGATCGCCATCACGTTGTCGTTCATCTGGCGGTTGTAGTAGTCGTTGCCGCCGATCGCGGTGACGGAGACCGGCGCGCAGTCCCAGACCCAGAAGAAGAGGTCGATCTGGTGGGAACCGAGGTCCACCATCGGGCCCCCGCCGTACTTCGCGAACCAGCGCCAGTTCAGGAACTGCTCCATGTTCTCGTACCCGTACTTCTGGAGCGTCTCGATCGGGATATGGATCTTGGGCTTGACCGTGATGAACGGCGCGACCGAACGGTTCCACTGCGCGTAGGCGTGGGTGATGCGCCCGAGGACGTTGTTCCCGCGCATGACGTTGTTGATCGCGTGCATATAGCGCGGATTGGAGCGGCGCTGGTGGCCGATCTGGAGTGGCAGCCCCGTCTCGCGGGCGGCGAGGACCATCTCGCGGGCGCGGACGAGCTGGTTGGACATCTCCTTCTCGCAGTAGACCGGCTTGCCGTGGCGGAGGCAGTAGCAGGCGTGCTCGGCGTGCATCCAGTCCGGCGTCGCGATGATCACGGCATCGATGTTCTTGTCCTCTTTATCCAACATCTCGCGGTAGTCCTCATAGACGTTGACATCGTGGCCGAGAGACTTCAGACGGCCTTTCGCCATCTTCCGGCGGTAAGGCCAGATATCGCAGACCGCCTTGATACGGATGCCGGGAATCTTCACCGTAGCGTCGGTCAGAATCTCGCCCTCGGCGCCGTAACCGATGACGCCGACGTTGACCTGCGCGTCATCCGGTCCGATGGTGATCGCCTTATCGTCATTGGCGAGGATGTTGAAGGTGGGAAGAATCGCCGCCGTCGCGGCGGTGGTTTTCAGAAATGATCTGCGGTTGACTGTGGTGTTCATGGTTACTCTCCTTCGTTGGAGCGGGGGACGGCGGACCGTCCACCCGCCGTGTTTGACTACATGCGGGTGTAACGGGGACCGTCGCCGCCCTGCGGGAAGGTCCATTCGATGTTCTGATACGGATCCTTGATCTGGCACGTCTTGCAGTGCAGACAGTTCGAGAAGTCCACGTGAATCTCGCCGTCCTCCAGACGGTAGACTTCCGCCGGACAGAACCGCTGGCACGGCGCACCGAACTTCTTGATGCATTCGGCGCACTTCGCGCGGTCCTTGATCTTCAGGTGGCAGGGCTGATCCTCGTCGTGGATCGTCCCGGACTTGAAGACATCGGTCAAACGATCGGGCGAGACCGCCGTCGTTTCAAGCGCCGGAACCGCCGGGAGCTTCCCGCCCCGGAGCGGCAGCAGCGCCTCATGGTCGGGCTCCATCGGAACCTGCCAGAAGGGGAACGCCCCGAAGGTCGCCCACGCGCAACCCGCGCTGGCGACGCCGAAGAGCAGATTCCACGAGAAGGGGGCGCGCACGTTCTTGACCCGCTTCAGCTGTTTCCAGCCGGAGGTCTTCTTCAACAGTTCGCCATACGTCTTCAGCGCGTCGTACGAAAAGTCATTCTTGGTCCAGCAGGACGCCAGCGTCTCGGCCGCCGCGCAGCCGGACTGCATGGCGATGTGGGCACCCTTGATCCGGAGCGTGTCCACCAGACCCGCGCCGTCACCGACGATCAACGCGCCGTCCGTGACCACATCCGGGACCGAATAGTAGCCGCCCTCCGGAATCACTTTCGCGCCGTAGGCGACCGTCTTGCCGTTGGCGATGTGCGCCGCGATCGTCGGGTGCGCCTTGAACTGGCGGAACATGTAATGCGGATCCTTCTCGGCGTGGGCGTAGTCGAGCGCGTAGGCGAAACAGATCATCACCTCCGTCGGGCTGACGTGGTAGACGAAGCCGCCGCCGTAGGTGGACATGTCGCACGGATAGCCGAAGGTGTGGCAGATCTCGCCCGCCTTGGCCTCGTCCGCCGGGACCTCGATGACCTCTTTGATACCGATCGCGTAGGACTGGTGGCCGCGCCGGCTCTGCAGACCCTTCTTCGCGATCAGCTTCTCGGTCAGGATGCCGCAGGCGCCTTCGCCCAGCACCACCACCTTCGCGTAGATCTCCTCGCCGGGGAGGTAGTTGCTCTTCGGCTTGCCGGTGTGGTCCAGCCCCTTCTCGCCGGTCTTCACGCCGATCACCCGGCCGGAACCGTCCTCAATCAGCTCAACCGCCGCGAAGCCGGTGTAGACCTCGCCGCCCTCGTCCTCGACGAGTTTCGCGAAGTAGGCGGTCAGCTTCGTCAAGGAGCCGACCGGCATGCCGTGGTCGCGCATCATCGGCGGCACCCACGGGATCGTGAAGGCCTTCGTACCGTTCAGCAACAGGTGGAACGCCTCTTTGTTCACCTTGGTCTGGACCGGCATCTTGGCGATCTCCTCCTCGGTCAGAAGGCCCTTCAGCCCCTCGGGGTCCAGCACAAGGCCGGAGAGGACGTGGCTGCCGGGATTCCGGCCCTTGTCGATCACCGTCACGCGGGGCAGTTTTGTCACGCCCTGCGCCTTCAAGCGGCGCAGCAGGGAGAGCGCCGTCGCGAGGGAGGCCACACCGCCGCCCACACAAAGAATATCCGTCTGAATTTTATTCGCCATGATCGTGCTCCTCCTACGACGCCTTCACCTGTTCAACCGCCTCGATGAGCGCGGGGAGAATCTCGAAGAGATCCCCCACGATGCCCAGATCCGCCACGCCGAAGATCGGCGCGTTGGGATCGCTGTTCACCGCGATGATCGTATCGGAGGCGCGCATGCCCTCCAGATGCTGGATCGCGCCGGAAATGCCGAACGCCAGATAGAGCTTCGGGCAAACGGTCCGTCCGGTCTGGCCGACCTGACGCGCCGCCGTGCACCAGCCCGCGTCCACCACGGCGCGGGAGACGGCCACCTCGCCGCCCAACAGTTTGGCCAGTTTGTGCAGCAGTTCGAAATTCTCCGCCTTCTTCAACCCGCGGCCGCCCGCGACCAGGATCTCCGCATCGGCGATGTTGATATCGTCGGTGTTCTTGACCGACGAGACCAGCTTCGTCTTCGGGGCGATCAGCTTCAGGGCCTCGGCCAGAACCTTCCCGGAGCGCTTCGGATCGGGCGCATCCTTTTTGAAGACCTTCGGACGCACCGTCGCCATCTGCGGCCGGTGGTTCGGCGTCATGATCGTCGCCATGATGTTGCCGCCGAACGCGGGACGGGTCTGGTGCAGCAGCATCTGCATCACACCGGTGTCCTTGTTCTTCGTCTGCTCCACCTTCAGCTGGGTGCAGTCCGCGGTCAGGCCGGTACGGACCTTCACCGCGACCCGCGCGAAGAAGGCGCGTCCCACCGCCGTCGCGCCGGCGAGGATCACTTCGGGCTTGTACTTCTCGATCAACTGCGTGCAGGCATCCACATAGACGTTCGCCTCGTAGTGCTCAAGGTTCGGATCGTCCACCTTGTAGACCGTATCCGCCCCGGCGGCGATCAACGCCTTGCACATCGCGTCGGTGATGTCATGTCCCAGCAGCACGGCGCACAGCTTGCAATCCTTGCCGCGCTGCTTCACCAACGTGCGTCCCTTGGCGAGCAGTTCGAACGCCACATCGGCGATCTGTCCGTGATTCTGCTCCGCAAAGACCCAGATATCCTTATAGGAAGCGATATCCTTCGTCCCGAAGATCTCCTGCTTCACTTCGGAGATCGCCTTGAACGGGCAGGCCGGGATACAGGCGAAACAGGCCTTACAGGCGGAAGGATCGACCTGCGCGATCTTCCCGGCCTTGTTGGCCTTGGAATCGACCATCGAGAGGGCGCCGAAGCCGCACCCCTTCACACACTTCTGGCACCCCTTACACTTTACGGGGTCAATCAAAATAGGAGCGTCCGCCATAACTACGCAATCCCTTTCTTCTTCAAGAGCTTCATGACCGCCTGAACCGCGACATCGGCCTTCCCGCGCGCGTCCACCTTCTCACCGCCCGTCTTCGTCGGCGGCGGGAAGATCGTGACCACCTTCGTGGGCGACCCCTTCAGACCGATCTTCGTGGGATCGGCATCGATATCCTTCTCGTTGAGGACGGTGATCGGCGCCTTCTTCGCCGCCATCCAGCCACTGAGCGACGCGAACCGGGGCGTGGAGGCCTCTTTCAGCACGGTCATCACGGCGGGGAGCCGCCCCCGGATCACGTTCACGCCGTCATCCATCGGGCACTCGACCTCATAGTTGCCGTCCGACTCCATCTTCAACGTCTTGACGTAGGTCACCAGCGGAACATCCAGAAACTCCGAGACGCCCGGGCCCACCTGCGCCGTGTCGCCGTCGATCGCCTGCTTGCC
>DBXN01000065.1:20179-20336 GCA_002309585.1 Verrucomicrobia bacterium UBA1211 | reverse complement strand
CTCAATTAAGAAAAGCGTAAGCGGCGGCTGACGGTCGGGATGCCGCGGCCGCCAAAGGAGAGACGATGCGTTTAGTGATAGGTGTGTTGGCGACGGTCCTGTCGGTCTGTGTGGCCCAGGCGAAGTCGGTGAAGGTGCTGATCATCGGAAACAGTTT
>DBXN01000065.1:19931-20089 GCA_002309585.1 Verrucomicrobia bacterium UBA1211 | reverse complement strand
CTCCAGCGCCATTGGGAGAATGTCGAGAAGGCCGGTGATGCGGCGTTCAAGCCGTATGACATCCGTACCTCCGGCTATCAGGGGAAACCGGTCGGGAAGAAGGCGAACATTCCCGAATTGCTGACGGCGGAGAAGTGGGATGTGGTGACCATCCAGCA
>DBXN01000065.1:16583-19871 GCA_002309585.1 Verrucomicrobia bacterium UBA1211 | reverse complement strand
GAACTCGCCCCGCAGGCGGAGATCGTGATCCAGCAGACGTGGTCCTACTGTAACGCCGATGACCGGATCCGGACGCCGGGGGCGAAGTGGGGTTTCGATCAGACCGGCATGTACGACCGGCTGACGAAGAACTACACCGATCTGGCCAAGCAGTACCGCCTCCGGGTGATCCCGACCGGCTATGCGATCCAGCTCTACCGGCAGGCGTTGCCGGTGACCTTCGTTCCGCCGACCGCAGAGGCGCGCCAGGCGCTGAAACGCCCCGCCCTCCCGGATATGGGCGGGGAGGTGGTCGGTAAGTATTACTGGCAGGAGAAGGACGGGGTTGATGCGCTCCGGTGCGATACGATCCATCTGAACCGGGCTGGCGAGTATCTGCAGGCCTGTGTCTGGCTCGCCTTCCTTTTCGATGCCGATGTAAACACGCTCTCCTATGCGCCGGATGGTCTTCTCCATGCCGAGCTGATCCGTTCCTGCGCGCGGAAGGCGGTCAAAACCTTCTCGTTCTAACCGTCGTTGGGGTCAGTCATGCGTGTCGCCATCGCTTATCCGCCGTTGCCTTCCGACAAAGGCGTTCCGCTGCTCGGCCAGAACCGCCAGTTCCAATGGTTCAACCGGCCGACTTACATTTATCCAGTCGTACCGGCGTTGGCCGCGACCCAGGCGAAGAAGGCGGGACATGAGGTGGCGTGGCTGGACGGCATCGCGTCGGAATGGACGCGGGAACAGTTCGATGCGGAACTGGCGGCCTTCACGCCCGAGGTGATCGTTCTGGAGACCAAGACCCCGGTTGTGAAACGCCATTGGCGGATCGTGGCGGAACTCAAGGCGAAGTTTCCCGCCACCGCGGTCGTGATGGTGGGGGACCATGTGACCGCCCTGCCGGAGGAGACGATGGCGAACTGCCCCGTCGATTATCTGCTCACGGGCGGCGATTACGATTTCCTTCTGGTCAACCTTCTTGCCCATTGGGGCGATCCCGCCGGTTTCGAGCCAGGCATCTACTGGCGGGAGGTGGATGGGACGGTTCGGAACTCCGGACCTTTCCGGCTCGACCATGACCTGAAGACCCTGCCGTGGATCGACCGTGAGTTGACCCGCTGGCGGCTCTATTCCGAGCGGAACGGGAATTACCGGAAGACCCCCGGGACCTATCTGATGTCCGGCCGGGATTGCTGGCACGGGAAGTGTACCTTCTGCTCCTGGACGACGCTCTACCCGACCTACCGGGTCCGCGATCCAATGGATGTGGTGGATGAGATCGGCCATCTGATCGAGGCTTATGGGATCCGGGAGATTATGGATGACACCGGAAGCCTGCCTGTCGGCGGGTGGCTGAAGACCTTCTGCGACGAGATGATCCGGCGTGGTTATCACAAGCGGATCCGGATCGACTGCAACATGCGCTTCGGGAAACTGACGGCGGAGGAGTACCGGCTGATGCGCAAGGCCGGGTTCCGGCTGGTGCTGTTCGGGCTGGAGTCCGCGAACCAGGCGACGTTGGACCGGCTGGTGAAGGCGCTGAAGGTCGAGGCGATCGAGTCCGGCGCGCGCGCCGCCTCAAAGGCGGGATTGGATGTCCATGTGACGGTGATGTTCGGGTATCCGTGGGAGAACGAGGCCGATATGGCCAACACCGTCACGTTGGCGCGGCGGCTTCTCCGCAAGGGGTACGCCTACACGCTTCAGGTCACGCAGGTGGTGCCGTATCCCGGGACGCCGCTCTTCAAAGAGCTGAAGGCGAACGGGCAGCTTCTGACGGAGGATTGGGATGATTATGACATGCGCGGGCCGGTGATGCGGTCGGGCGTTCCGGAGGAGAAGATTAAAGAGGCCATCCGGACCGTCTATCGGGCCTTCCTTCATCCCGAAACCGTGATCCGACGGTTGGTTTCGACGCGCGATCCCATCGCCGATTTCCGTTTCTACTGGCGGGGGTTCCGCTCTCTTCTTGGGCACCTGCGGGATTTCAAAGGATAGGATTCGGGGGGCGTAATTCACCGTCGCGCGCGGGCTAACTCGCCGTGTTTTATTGTGAAATTGTGCAATTGTGAAAGGAAGCCAATATGGAATTATGAAATTGGGAAATACCACAATCCCACATTGCCACAATTCCACAATTTCACAATGGTTGTATCGGGTTGTTCCCCTGTCTCGGTCGGTATGGGTGAAAAAAGCGGATGTGCCCGGATTCGGGAAAACGGCGGAGACCCCTTTACAAAACGGAAGGGGCGTGTTAGAGTTATGCCCGTTTTTCTTTTTTAGGACCATAGGGATTGGAGTTTTATGCCGAGTGATGATGCGATTGAGGTGATGGGTGTGGTTGTGAAGGTTTTGCCCGCGACCATGTATAAAGTGCGCTTGGAAAACGGCCACGAGGTGTTGGCCCACATTTCCGGCAAGATGCGTAAATTCTTCATCAAAATCGCCGCCGGCGATCGGGTCTCGCTGGAAATCTCGCCGTATGACCTGACCAAAGGCCGCATCATTTATCGCCACAAAACCTAAGCCGCGCCCGGTTTGGGAACCTCTGGTTTTTCACGGTAACCGGCCGCCGGATCGGGTGGCCGGATTTCTGTTTTATGCCTTCCGGACAACTCCTTTGCGGCTCGTTTCAAAGGGGGTTTCGGTTTGACTTTTTTCGGGGGTTCTGCCTATAATATCCCCCCAATCACGAACTACTATCGAGGATTGTATGAGCGCGATCGAAAGACAGACCCTGGATGCGGATATTGTGTGTGTCGGTTTCGGGCCAGCGAACGCCGGTTTTTTAACAACTTTATCCCGTGCCTTGCTGAAAGAGGACGGAACGCCAGCCTTCGAAAGCCAGGTGATGCCGGGGATGCCGCTGCAGATTCTCTGTTATGAGCGGGCGGACGATATCGGGTTCGGAGTCTCGGGCGTGGTGACTTCCGGCCGTTCGATACGCGCCTCGTTCCCGGATCTGGATTTGGCCAAAGAGATCCCCAATGCGGCCGATGTGAAGCATGAGACGATGGCGTATCTGTTCGATCCGATCGGCGCCACGCGAAAAACGGCCTCGACCAAGTTCGTCAACGCCGTCTTCAAGATGGGGTCGGTGACGCGGATCATGAAAGGGCGGGATTATTCGGCCGCAGAGTTGCCGTGGATCCCGCCCTTCCTGCGTAAAGAGCCCGGGTTGACCTTCTCGATGGGTTCGTTTATGTCGTGGGCGGGCGCCAAACTGATGGAGAGCGGGCTGGTGCAGATCTGGCCGGGAACGCCGGTGAGCGGCCCCGTGATGGATGGCGACAAGGTGATCGGCGT
>DBXN01000065.1:0-16561 GCA_002309585.1 Verrucomicrobia bacterium UBA1211 | reverse complement strand
CATGCCGGGCATGGACATCCACGCGCGGCTGACGGTGGTGGGGGATGGCCCGGTCGGCGCGGTCGGCCGGAAGCTCGATGACCACTTTGGCCTGCCTCCCGGAAACCACCAGCACGATTGGGCGGTCGGTATGAAAGCGGTCGTCCAGCTGCCCGACAGCTGTACCCTCGAACCGGGAACGGTCATCCACACGATGGGGTTCCCCGAGCCAGAGATTTTCGGGTTCTTCTACGTCTATCCCGATCGGAGCGCTTCGATGGGTATCTTCGTGCCCTCCTGGTGGGAGTCGCCGGTGCGGACGAGTTACCGTTATCTGCAGCACTGGATGATGCACCCATACATTTGGCGCCACATCGAGGGTGGAAGCCTCCGTTCGTGGGGCGCAAAATCGCTTCAGGAGTCCGGCATGCGCGGCGAACCGTTCCTCTGTGGCGACGGATATGCGCGGATCGGCGAAGGGTCCGGCACAACGAACGTGCTGACCAACTCCGGTGTGGACGAGGCGTGGCGCAGCGGCGTGATCCTGGCTGAGTCGGTGATCGATCTGTTGAAGCGCGGCGTGCCCTTCACCAAGGGTGCCTTGGAAGGCGCGTATGTCCGCCGCCGCCGCGAGGATATCCAGAACAAGGAGCTGGAGCGGGCGAAATATGCGCGTGACGGGTTCCAGAAGAGTTTCATGCTGGGCATGATGGGAACCGGTATGGCGGGCATCACGAAAGGTGTTTGTCACCTGAACATCAAGACGGTGCCGCCGTCGAAGAAGATCAAGCCGATGGAGAGCCTGATTTCGGAGAAGATGCTCCGGACGAAGATCCACCAGATCGTCGATGCGGGCGTGCGCGAGAAGAAGACGATCCATGACGCGGTGATGGCCGTGGAGGGGTGGCCGGAGATCCCGTATGACGGGACGTTGCTGATGTCGCAGCAGGACGCGCTCTTCAAAGGCGGCAAGGTCCAGGCGGCGGGCGGGTTCGCGGATCACGTGACCGTCGAGGATCCCGCGCTCTGCCTCTCGTGCCCGACCCACACCTGCGTGGAGATCTGTTCCGCGCAGGCGCTTACGCCGGGCGAGGATGGCGGCGTTCCCTCGTTCGACCGCGAGAAGTGCGTCCATTGCGGCGCCTGCATCTGGAGTTGCGCGCAGCTCTCGGCGACAAACGCCGAACGGTCCAACATTATCTTTTCAGCGGGTTCGGGTGGGTTGCACTCGAACGAGAACTAAGACGTTTTGAACGGAGGTTTGCGGGTATGAGCAGCGAAGGCGAGAGTAAGAAGGTATTGATCATCGGGTCGGGCCCGATCGTGATCGGCCAGGCGTGTGAGTTCGATTATTCGGGAACGCAGGCGTGTAAGGCGTTGCGGGAACGCGGGTACAAAATCGTGTTGGTGAATTCGAATCCGGCGACGATCATGACCGATCCCGTGATGGCGGACGCGACCTACATTGAGCCGTTGAACGCGACACGGTTGGAACAGATCATTGAGAAGGAACGCCCGGACGCGCTGCTGCCGAACCTGGGCGGCCAGACAGGGTTGAACCTGGCGACGGAATTGGCGAAATCAGGTGTGCTGGACCGCTACCATGTGCAGGTGATCGGTGTGAATCTGGACGCGATCGAGCGCGGTGAGGACCGCGAGGTCTTTAAAGAGACGATGTCCAGCCTCGGTATCGAGACGCCCCGCAGCGAGATCATCTATGACCTCCCCAACGCGGAGCGGGTCGCGGGTGAGTTGGGATTTCCGGTGGTCGTCCGGCCCGCCTATACGATGGGTGGCGAGGGTGGCGGTTTGGTCTACAACATCGAGGAGTTGCGGACCATCGTTTCGCGCGGGTTGGAGGCGTCCCTTACCGGCCAGTGCCTGATCGAAGAGTCGGTCGCGGGTTGGGAAGAGTTGGAGGTCGAGGTTGTCCGCGATGCGAAGAATCAGATGATCGCCGTCTGCCTGATCGAGAACATCGATCCGATGGGGGTCCATACAGGTGACTCCTTCTGTTCCGCCCCGATGCTGACGATCGATGAGGCGGTCCAGAAAAAGCTGACGGAATACGCCTTCCGGATCGTTGAATCGATTGGGGTCATCGGCGGGACGAACGTCCAGTTCGCGCACGATCCGAAGAGCGGCCGGATTGTGATCATCGAGATCAATCCGCGTACCTCCCGTTCCTCCGCGCTGGCTTCGAAGGCGACCGGTTTCCCGATCGCCCTGGTCTCCGCGAAACTCGCCAGCGGTATGACGCTCGACCAGTTCCCGTACTGGCGCGACGGGACGCTGGAGAAGTATACGCCGTCGGGGGATTACGTCGTCTTGAAGTTCGCCCGCTGGGCGTTCGAGAAGTTCCGCGGCTCCGAGGACAAACTCGGAACGCAGATGAAGGCCGTTGGCGAGGTCATGTCCATCGGCAAGACCTACAAAGAGACCTTCCAGAAGGCGATCCGCGCGTTGGAGCGCGGCCGGGCAGGTTTGGGATTCGTCAACGATTTCAACAAGAAGTCCCTGCCGGAGTTGCTGGATATGCTCCGGGTCCCGTCGAGCGAGCGCCAGTTCATCCTTTACGAGGCGATCCGGAAGGGCGCTACCAACGATCA
This sequence comes from Verrucomicrobia bacterium UBA1211, assembly GCA_002309585.1. GTDB lineage: Bacteria > Verrucomicrobiota > Kiritimatiellia > RFP12 > UBA1067 > UBA1211. The sequence continues at coordinate 13,973 of DBXN01000065.1, read as the reverse complement.
GCTTTTCGCGCTGACCAAGATCAAACATTGGTTCTTGCAGCAGATGCGCGAGTTGGTCGAGGAAGAGGAGAAGATCCTCCAGTATCGGGGTTCGATGCTTCCCGATGAGTTGCTGATCACAGCGAAGAAGGACGGATTCTCCGACAAGTATCTCGCTAAACTTCTGGGTGTCAAGGAGAAGGCGATCCGTACCCGGCGCACGGAACTGGGCGTGGTGGAGACGTGGCACAAGGTGCCGGTCAGCGGCGTTAAGGATGCGTACTACTATTACTCCTCGTACAACGGGGAGAAGAATGAGGTCGTGCCTTCCTCCAACCCGAAGAAGGTGATGATCCTCGGTGGCGGCCCGAACCGCATCGGGCAGGGCATCGAGTTCGACTACTGCTGCTGCCACGCCGCGATGTCGATGCGGGAACTTGGCTATGAGACCATCATGGTCAACTGTAACCCCGAAACGGTCTCGACCGACTACGACACCTCCGACAAACTCTTCTTCGAGCCGGTCACGACCGAGGATGTCCTTCAGATCTACAATCTTGAGAAGCCCGAGGGCGTGATTGTCCAGTTCGGCGGTCAGACGCCGCTCAACATCGCCCGCGAGCTGAGCGAGAACGGCGTGAATATCCTCGGCACCTCGATTGATTCGATCGACGCCGCCGAAGACCGCGATCTTTTCCGCCATCTGGCTGACCGGCTTGGCATCCCGATGCCTGAGTCCTGCATGGCCTCGAATCTGGATGAGGCGATCGAGGCGGCCGGGAAGATCGGTTATCCGCTGATGATCCGTCCTTCGTTCGTTCTGGGCGGTCGGGGCATGGAGGTCATCTATGATGAACTGATGCTCCGCGAATATGTCGATAAGGCGGTTGGCGTGACGCCGGACCGCCCGCTTCTGCTGGACCGCTTCCTCCGTGACGCGCTGGAGTGCGAGGCGGATGCGCTATCCGATGGAACCGATGTTTACATTCCGGCGATCATGGAGCACATCGAGCTGGCAGGGGTCCATTCGGGCGACTCCGCCTGTGTGATTCCGCCGGTTTCGATCGACGAGCAGCACCAGCAAACAATCGCTGAATACACCCGCAAAATCGCGCAGGAGCTGCATGTCTGCGGGCTGATGAACATGCAGTACGCCATTGAGAACGGGGTGGTCTATCTGTTGGAGGCCAATCCCCGCGCTTCCCGGACGGTTCCGCTGGTCTCGAAGGTCTGTAACACCCAGATGGCCCGCATTGCGACGCGCCTCATGCTGGGCGCGAAGATTTCCGAACTCGGTCTCAAGCCGAAAGTCATCCCCCATTACGGGGTGAAGGAGGCGGTCTTCCCGTTCGACAAGTTCCGCGAGGTCGATCCGGTTCTCGGACCGGAGATGCGTTCGACGGGCGAGGTGCTGGGACTCGCCTCCTCCTTCGGCTTGGCCTACTACAAGTCGCAGGAGGCGTCGGGCGGACGGCTGCCGACGCAGGAGGGCACGGTTCTGATCTCGCTCTCCGAAAAGCCCGAATCCGCCGTTGTCGCCGCGAAGGAGTTCAAGAAACTCGGTTTCAAGATCATCGGGACCGAGGGAACGATCAAATGGCTGGCGAGCCATGGGGTCGAGGGCGAGATCATCTGCAAGATCAATGAAGGACGGCCGAATGTGCTGGACGCGATCGTGAACCGTCAGGTCTGCCTGGTGATCAACACGCCGTCCGGCCGCCGTGACGCCCGCGCGGATGACGCCTCGATCCGGAAAGCGGCGCTGAAATACCGGATTCCGTATCTTACGACCGTTGCGGCGGCTGTCGCCAGTGCCCAGGGCATCCGAGCGGCACGTGACAGTCAAGGCGGGGTCAAGTCGATCCAGGCCTATCATGCGGATATCCGATAGGTCAAAGGGCGAGAGTTGACGGGTGCGTAACGTTATAGGGAGTTGGGAGCGGGATCATGGCGATTCGTGTGAACGGAACGGAGATCAGCGATCAGGAGATCGATGAGAGGATGGTGTACTATCGGAAAAAAAGCAGCTCTTACGATCCTCTTGTCCGTTTCCAAAACGAGGTGGGGGAGTTGCCGGATGCTGAGTTGAGGGCGTATGTCGAGAATGAAAAGATCGGTGATGCTCTTTTCATGGAATATGCGATGAAGACGCAACCCGCGCCCAAACCACAGCATGTTGCGATTGAGATTGCGAATTTTCCGGAGTTTTACGAAAAACTTGGGGCGGACGAGCGCATGAGGCGTGCGGATCAGTCGTTGCGCGAGACGCGGGCCAGAAAGGCGCTGATGAAAGCCAGGAACGTGACTTGTGTTTCAGAAGAGGCATGTCTCGCGTTCTACAACGAACACCTTGATTTCTTCCGTTCAGAAAACTACCGGATGACCTTCTGCATTTCGGTTGGTTTTGAGAATGAGGCGTTTGAAGGGGATACCATCGGGGATGTGACGCTCCGGCTGCTTCAAGTTCGGGAAGAGATGGTGAAGCAGGGGCCGGTTCGTGTTTGGGATTTCACGTCTTTCGCATCGCGTTATTCCGATTCGTATGAGCTTGATCAAGGGTTTTTCGGAATGTTTATCCGGGGGCAACTCCCGAAACCGTTGGAGGATGTCATCTTTTCATTGAAAGAGGGAGAGGTCAGTGAGCCGTATCGGATGGATTCGGTCGGCGCCCTCTTCCTGTTTTTCACGTATGTTCCGGATTCCCCGCATATCGAGTATTCAATAATGCGGGACAAGATCATTATGATGCTGAATGACATCGAACGGGGAAAGGTGTACAAGTCCTTCTGCCGCGAACTGATGGCCAAAGCGGAAATCGTTCGCGATCCGGCATAACGCCGGGCCGTATCGTCCGTTACCCGCCCATTCTTTCATCCAGTCTCCGCCAGATGGCGTCGGATACCGGACGATAGAGCGTGGGGATTTTTGCCGACGATTCCGGGATTCCCATGATTCCGCACCAGACTTGAAGCGCCTTTTCTACCGGCACAATCTCCACTTGCGCCAATTGCCCGAGCGCGCGCGCATGCGCATAGTGGAAGTTCTTCTTCAATTCGGCGTCCGCCGCTTCCGGGTCAGGGATGGCGTCTCCCGTTTCCGCTTCCCACAGAAGACGGTATCCGAGCCGGTCATGCCGGGGATAGAGAACGGCGAACCGGTACTTTCCATACGCGGCGGACAATGCGTCAAGGGATTCGGCCACAAAGGCGGGATGAAGCTTCTCGCCATGCAGATCGACCGTACCGCCGCTGCGGTAGAGAAATTCCAATCGGGGGACACGGCCGACATGCCCGACACATGCCACCACATCACCCAACCGGTAATCGGTGAAACCGTTTCCGGTTGTCAGCGCCACGCCATACCGTTCTCCAACCTTCAGACACTCCGGCCCGATTCCGGCTCCCGCGATCGGTTCGCCCGTCACCGAATCAACCCTCTCAAAGATCAGCGTGTGCGACGTGACCGCCGCCACCCGCTGCCCGAACCAGGGGAATGTCACCACGCCCTCTGTCGCCAAAAGCCCCTTCCCCTCGACTTCGACCTTCGGGAACAGTTGGCGCAACCGTTCCGCATCGGTACGCGCGAAGGCGGCATCCCAGCAGCTGATTATCCGCAAATGAGGCCACAGTTCGTCATACCGGCGTTCCTTCAACCGCTGAACCTGCTCGCCGGTCGTTACCTCCTCCGCATGAAGCGTGGCGAACTCAAGGAGCCGCAACAATGCGGAGGGATGCCAAATCGAGATGAGACCAAGCCGCCCTGACGCCAGCAACGCCGTGAGGGTCTGGCGCGTATGCTGATCCGGATCGCGGACCTCCGCCACCGCCGCCGGAACCGGGAACAGCGCCCGCGTCAGCAGGCAGCGGATGGGGCCGAGGTATTCCCGATCCTCCGCGAATCCGCATCGTTTCCCGTCGGGCGGTCGGCGCACTTCGGTATACGGCGAGATGGACCAGTAGTGCGTTCCCAGCAAGAGCCCGGGATGGCGCAGATAGAGCGAGGCCATCCATGGGTTGACGGCGCGCATGAACTCGCGCCGCAGTTGCGCGGTGTAGGGGATCCACTTCGTCCCGCCGGTCGAACCGCTGGTCGGCTCGTAGAGCAGGATGTCTGATTCCCGTGTCGGTTTCCTGCGCCGCGCTACCGCCGCCTGCGCCTTCGCGGGATCCCGAAGGGCGAGGACGAAACGGAACGTGTCGGGCAAGGTTGAGAGGAACCACAGGAGATTGGCGAAAAAGATCCTCACGAACGGGACTCCTTCAGGTGCCATTCCGGTTCAACGGCGGCGATCACCCGCCAACCGAGCCGGTTGAGGTTCTCCATCGCCAGCGGGGCGAGGCAGCACAGTTCGTCACCTTCCCTCCAGCCGGGGTTCATCGTCCGGAACCTGATCGACTCCGGATCCATGCGCAGGGTGTCGCTCTTGAGCCGATCCTTCCCCTCCTCGAAGTGCAGGATACCGGTCGCGGGATTGAACGCTTTCGGATAGCGCGCGGCGGCGATGACACGCAAACGGTCGGAGAGATCCGGGTCCGCGATCTGTCCGGGCACGTACCGGCGGAAGAAGGTGGGGAGAAATCGGTAGGTTCTCGCCCCTTTGCAGATGAGGAACCAGTAGAGCGCAGCGCTGCCGAGTGTCCGGTTCAGCAACGCCATCATGTGGCCGAAACCGCCAGCGAGACCCGTTTGGTTCCGGCAACCGGCATCCACCACGGTGTCGCCGCTGAAGAGGACGTCCATCCCTCCGATCTTCAACACTTTCATCGTGGAGAAACCCCGGACACATCCCGACTCGCGTAAAATGATCGCATAATCCTTCTCGGCAAGGTCACGGCGGAAAGCGGCATCCGGCGCGCCTTCGTAATAGGTCCGGTAGAGGATTTCCATCGCACCGACATCTGTGTGGGGGAGGAGGGAGGCCGACCACAATTCAACTTTGACCGTTTCACTCATAATGCCCCCGCTTCGATATGGGGAATACCGCTGAAGGGTCGTTCCGATTCGTCGTAAGATACCGTCATGAACTCGCTCTCGTACCGCCATGCGGCACATCGCAGCATCACCGCGCACAACGGATCGCTGTCGTGAAGCGCCACAACCAGATTACGTCCACCGGTTCGGGATGCGGCCCGCGCCACCAATTCCGCGAAGAGGGCGGGGTCGTCGTTCTCCGCCAGCGCGTAGGCGAGATAAACGCAGCCCACCGCTCTCCCGCCCGACGGAAGGACGGGATATCCCGCACACCGCGCCCAAAGGTTGACCGGCAACCGCAGAAGGGTCGCCAACGGGTTGCCGTAACCGTCGACCACCAGCCGCCGATATGATCCGTGATCCCAAACGGCCGCCGCCGCGACGATCCGTCCCTCGCGGCGGATCGCGAAGAAATCCCGTTCGGTGAGGGAGCGATGAAAACCGGTTCCGAAGACCGGGAAAAGGGACCGCCGGGGTGCCTCACGTTCATAGAAACTGTGTAATGCGTCAGTCGGAATCGGATCTGTCCCGGTTTCCGGTCGGCGTGGCGCGATCGTCCAGGTGATCACCTTCCCGTGCGGGATGTAGCGCGGCAATCCGGCGCGTCCCGATGTCAAGAGCGCGCGAGCCTTGGGATTTCCCGTCAGGATTGTCGTATACGCGCACGCGACCGGATCGGATGCCATCCGTTGCCGCAGGGTTTGAAGTCCACGAAACAAGCCGAACCCGTTCCGTGCGGCAGGGAAACTGCGCAATCCGCTCAGGTATCCGACGCGTTGCGGGTTGCCGTCCAGCCAAAGGGAGCGGGAGGAACGTGTGCCACATCCGAGAAGACCGATTCCCTCAGGATCTTCCGCGACAAGGATCTCCATCCGATCGCCTTTCAATTCCTCGCCTGCCGCGTATCCTTTTGTATAATCGTACCGGAGCCGTATCCATCCCGGCATCGGGACGGAGGCGAGCTTCAGTAACGCGGTTTCGTCTTCAGGACGGTACGGGCGGATACGGATCACGGTTCTCCTCCGTTCGGAAGGCCCTTGCGCCGCAAAACCTCCCGTTCCTGCGTGAAGTTGGAAATAAAGAAGTAGATGGCCTTTCTTAATCCGTGTGCGTTAGCCATGACATCCATACCCCGCTTGAGGATCGAGGGAAGGGAGTAGAATTTAAGCCGGTACGCCTCGCACATCGCGGCAAGACCCTCTGGCGTGAAATGCTTTGGCCGAAAGACAACGTCGCCGAAGTGGACCGAGGGATCCAACCACCACTTCTCATGGAGCATCCGTCCCTCGCGAACAAACCGCGCGTGGACGTCCGTACCCGGAAAAGGCACCAAATGATTGAACGCCGCAAAGAAAAAGCGGCTCTCCATCGCGAAGTCATAGGTACGGCGGAAGGTCTCCTCCGTGTCATTATCGTAGCCGAAGACGAAGGTGGCGTAGATCGAGAGATGGTAACGCCGCAGATTTGCGATCGCCCGCGCGTAGTCCGCGTTTGCGGCATTGACCCGCTTCCCCATCGCGCTGAGGGTGGCGGCATCCAATGACTCGAACCCGATCAGCACGCCCGCGCATCCGCTCTCCTCCATCAGAGCTAGCAGTTCTTCGTCTTGGGCGGTATGGATGCTCAACTGCCCGACCCAATGTTTTTTCAGCGGGATCATCCGTTGGCAAAGTTCCTTCAGCCGCAGCACATCCATCGCCAGATTATCGTCCACGAAAAACACGATATCCTTCTTCAGCGACCTAACCTCGGTCATCACCTCGTCGAGTGGGCGTGGCGTGTAGCGGCGGTTGAAAAACTTCGTCACCGAGCAGAACTCACAGGCGAAGGCACATCCACGCGATGTCTCGACCAGATTGATCATCCCGTATGGACGTCCCTGGTAGAGGGTTCGGTCCGGCAGTGGACAGAACTTGCCACCGCATCCGACATATCGCCTTTTCAATGAATACGAACGAAGGTCGTTCAGAACCTCGGCCCAGACCGTCTCCGCGTCGCCGCACACAATCGCGTCGGCATGGACTGCCGCCTCTTCCGGATTGAGCGTCGTGTGGAAACCGCCGAGCAGTACCGTCACGCCTTTCGCGCGGAACCGGTCGGCAATCTCATAGCTGCGGGCGGCGGTGTAGCACTCCACCGGCATCGCCACCACATCGGCTTCTACCGTATAATCGACCTCATTCAACCGGTCATCCATGAACAGCCGGTCGATGCCTTTCGGTGTCAATGCCGACAGTACCGCCAGCGCAAGCGGCTCCATAATCCACGTCTTGGGATAGACGGCGTTCCCTCCCTTGTGCCCAACAGCCGGTTGTATGAAAAGAATCGTCATATCTTAAATTCCTCCGGCAGAGCGATATCCGAAAGGCAGAGCGGTCGAAGCTGCCCATTCTTCAGTATCGCTCCGGGACAATCTTCGCAAAATTCGATGCGTCCGTCCGTTCTGCGGTATGGTGGAACATCAAGAGCGACATTCCGAAACGTCAACTTCACGCCTCGCGATAATGCCAGAGTGATCGAACTCGCGAATTCACCGCCGGTAATGGCGTTTAGCAGTAATCGGGCACGCAGGAACGCATTGGACATCGGCGGAAGTGTAAAGTCGTATCGCCCACGCATCAAGCGCTGGAGTTTCATGCCTAAAAGTTCGCCAAAGGAGGCCCGGAGACTGACACGCCGCAGAAGACTGCCGTCTAACGAGCGGGCCTCCACCACCTGAAAAGAAAACCAGCGGCGCGTCTGCTTGTCAATCTTTCCCGAAAGCGATGCGAACGGTACTAGGCCAACTGATTTGAAACGTGCCAGCAGTTCATCAATCGGTAGGTCCGGACACGATGGCAAATCGAAGTCCGCCGCGGAGCGGGCGGTGGTTATCAGCATATTGGTCAGATTCTGGTTCGCAAAAAACGCATTGCATTCCCGTGCGATTCCGCCTTCATCATCCGCAGTCAACGTGACACAACATCCCGCCCGGATACCAAAGGAAACCAAAAGCGCACTCTTCTTCAGCATCAAGGCATGGGCTTCATCCCACCCGTTCCCTAATGGCAGGTCATCGCGAACCTGTCCCGACTGAATATGCAGGTAACACAGGTCACAACCAGCATACTTAAGTTCTGAAACCGTATTTGAATCCAGAAGGATGCCATTTGTCAACACGATTGCGACAAGGCCCTTCGCCTTGACCATCCGCACTACCTCCAGATAATCCGGATGCATCATCGGTTCGCCGCCAGAGACCATTACCGCCTGGAGATTGCGAAGCCGGCAGAGTTCATCAAGTTCTTTGCGGATATCGTCAAGCCGCTTGCAATGCGGTTTGTCCTGATTGTAACAAAACGCACATCTTGCGTTGCATCCGCGCAGAATGTCGAGTATCGCACACGGCACGTCGCGCCCCTTCCATGGCAAATCAATAATCATTTCAGAGGCTCCCGTTTTTCTCCATGATGTTACTGGATATTATGGCCACTTTTGTGTCTCCGAGACAGAGCGAACTCAACCGGCCATCCTTCACCGTAGCATCGGGGCAGCTGTCACAGAATTCAATACGTCCGTCGCCGAGCGAGCGTGGGGGATACTGCACGATAATATGCTTTTCGAGTACCGTCCATCCAAAGAGAATGGCGCGCAACGCGAAAACAAACGTGGAAAGATGTCCGCCCAGAAGCCCATTGATGAGGAGGCGCGCCTTTGTCTTCGCCGAAGTCGATTTCATCCAGTGTACCGAACGGCGGCACAGGATCGCGTAGCCATAGAGAAACATCCGTTCGGCGAGTCCGGGGCGTACCCTGTTCCACGCCCGTTCGCATCCAGACGAATCCACCGCCTGAACGCTTTGGAGAACATACCATCGCGGGATGTCGTTGTGAATGCTCCCGCCGACGAACACCGAAGGGTTATAGCCCTCACGTGCGAGCGCGGCAAGCATGGGGTTCCGGTCGAGTTCCGGCTCGGCGACTGTGGAATCAATCGTTGCGAAATCCCGTGCAACCGTGACAAGCGCATATTCAAACTCGGTTGCGGAACGGAGGAAGCGTCCAAGCGCCGCGAAACCCTCCGCATCGTCCGCACGGATCGTCTCGACAATGGCGGGGTAGATTCCGTGTGCGCGGGCAATACGCCCCTTCTCACGGCGGACGGCCTCGACACGCGTGTCATCACAGTCCGGACGTGTCTGTCCCCTCTGGATGTGGAAGGTGACAAAGTCCAGTCCGGCAACACGAAGCTTTTCCGCCATCATATCGTCGAAAAGGATTCCATTCGTGAGCATACTCGCGGCAACACCCGCTTCGCGCCGTAAATAAGTGATAATGTCAAGAATCTGCGGATGGAGAAGGGGCTCGCCGCCACTGAGTGAAATGGTCTTAACATTTCGCTTGGAAAGGATAACGCGTGCCTCATCCTTGATGTCATCAAGCGGCTTCGCGCAAGGTTCCGCTGAGTTGTAGCAATTCGTACACCGGCAGTTACATCCGCGCAGGATGTCCACGACCGCATGCGGAACACTCTTTCCGTGCCACGGCAATCGCATCATACGCCACCCTCCAATCCAAGCAGTTTCGCCCCACGCCCGAAAAAAGCGTTATCCAATCCGGCATCTTTGAAAAAGGCATGCCAAGCGCGGAACGGATTTTCCTCGTTCCTCCTGAAAACATGGACACATGACGGATAGTCGGTTCCAAACACGATGCGGCTCTTGAGCAACGGATCGCGAAGGATCCGGCGTAGCCAGAAACGGCGGACGCATCCGCCGAAACCGCTGACATCGCCATATACATTTTCATAGCTACGGACAAGACGTTTCCACGCGCCGAACTGGCTTCGCTCAACAAACGAAACCAGTTGGCAGCCACAATGTGCGCAAATCAAGGTTACGCCTTTTCGGGCCGCACGTTCCAGCCGTGCCGGGGAATTGTAACTGCCGTTACCCCGTGACAATGAGTGCTCGGGACCGGTATGGACAATGACCGGAAGTTTCCGATCTGCAACTGCGTCCCAAAACAGGTCGCAACGCGGATCGGCGAGATCGACATTCTGATAAGACGGCATCAACTTGATAAGAACCGCCCCATCGTGAACCGCCCCGTCGATATCCGATTCAACATGAGGGGAAAGCGGGTTCAAATTCGCGCCGAAGAGGAAAGAGGGATTCTCGCGGCAGAAGTCGCGTACCTCCCGATTCCCCGCCGCAATCAAAGAATGTTCGACCGCACACACGACCGCACGCTCCACCGGCCCCTCGGCAAGATCACGGCAAAACCGCTCCCGAAGTTCTTCCGCCGTTCCCAAACGCAAAAGCCGCATGAGAATGCGATTCCAAACATTCAAACGCAGTTTTGCGGGGTCAGCCGTTGCTGAAACCAGATGGGTGTGGATGTCGATGATCATTTTGAGATTCGCTTTCCTCCCTGCCAGACGGAGAAGGGCGGCGAAATGAACCCCACCTTGGTTTTCTCACCTGGCTTGAGAACCGTTCCCGGTCCGATCAGCGAATAGGCGCCGGTCACGGCATTCGCCCCAATATCAATCGGTGCCAGCCACAACTCATCACCAACATGGATGTGGGAACAAAGGCGCGTACCGAGCCCTAACCCCGCGTGGTCACCGATAGTGAGAAACGGACGGTCAAGAATGAATGTGCCGGGTGTCCAGTACACCAGCTTGCCGATTTTGCTTCCCCACAATCTCAACCAAAGGCTGTAGAGCGCCGGAACAGTCCGCAACGCCTCTTCCAGAAACGGGAAACGCAGGAAGAGCGTCTGCGTGCAAAACGTGAACCACCAGACATAATGGTCGGCGGTATAGGTCTTTACCTTCACGTTTCGCAACGGATGCACCGCAAGCGCGATACGGGTACACAGGACAGGCACCAGATAGAGGCAGCCGAGAAACGAACCGATCTTCCAGCCCCATCCTGGAGCGAAGACCAGGCAGCATACGCAGGCGATGGCATGCAGAATCGGGAAATAATTGCAGAGGATCATTATCAGCATGACTTACCTCCGTTTGCGGATTCAATATCCGAAAGACAGGCCGGCACCAGTTTGCCGTTCTTGACGACAGCATCCAGACACGGTTCGCAACACTCGATACGTCCGTCCGTAAGCAGTTCCGGGAAAGCTTCCACGAAGATATTCTTTGGGACAAGGCGCTCCCCACGCATCAACGCGCGAAGGGCAAAACCCAGATTGCCCACTGGGCCGCCCGATAAGGCGTTAAGGATGATGCGCAGGATGACGGTACCGCGTGTCAGGGTTGTCCACATCGGTAACCGTCGACCGGAAAGGCGCAGGACGGCAAAAAGTGTCCGTTCCAACAGTGAGGGCGGAATTGCCGCGAATCCAGTCTCCCGACCTTCAGCATCAAGCCGACGGTACGCATGGAACACAAGCCAGCGCATCGTGTCGGGTTTGAAACGTCCGCCGATGCCGGCGAACGGCCGCCAGCCCATCTTCGCCAGTTCCGTAACGCACCGGTCGAGGCTGTTGGTCTTGGCGAACGTCTCAACACCGCCGTCAATGGTCTGCATACTGCGTTCCAGTGTCAGGAACGCATAGCTCGCGCTACGGTTGCGGCGAAAAGCCGTTATGACCGCCGAGAGGATGTTGGGGTTGTCGGCGCGGATGGTAGTCGAGACGGCGGCCGTGATTCCCACGTCGTGAGCGATGGCGCACTTGGACTCCGCCAGACGCGCCACCTCATCATCCGAGTCCGAATGGGAGAGGTCATTTCGCTGTTGCCCCGTCTGGATGTGAAAGAACGCCATGACGAGACCGGCAGCGGCGAGTTGCCGGGCGAGTTCTTCCGTCCAGAGAATCCCGTTGGTCATGATCACGGAACCAAGCCCGCGGGCTTTGATGCGGCGCACAATTTCGACAATGTCGGGATGAAGCAACGGTTCTCCGCCCAAAATACCGACAAACTCGACACGGCGTTCCGAAAAGATGACATCCAGTTCGCGTTCAATCTGGTCAAGCGGTTTCGCTTCCCGTACCTCGCGGTTGTAACAGGTCTTGCAGACGCAGTTACAGCCGCGTATGATATCCAACATGGCGTACGGCACGTCATGGCCTTTCCACGGCAGATGAAGCGGTCTCATGGCAGTTCCTCCGTTTTCACGCAGACCGTGCGGGTGACGTAGGATGTTCCGCCGAGTTCAAGCTTGTAACGCTCGTCTCCTCGGCAGAGGTCGATGGTGCGGATTGCGGAATTCGCTTCAAGCCAGCGCAACGTCTCCAACACCAAGAGAAGGCCGGGGCTATAACGTTTGAAGGTGTCATTTATGGCGATTCGAGGAACCTCCAACGCTTTTCGCGACAGGTTAACATATCCCTCCATATAAGCGCCGATTCCCCCGTCAATTTCAAACGCCGCCACAAACGAATAATCGCCGGGGATAGAAAGGGCAATATAACTTCCATGACAGAAGAAAAGTCTTGCCATCCATCCCGAATGGCCATACCGGCTTTTCTGTCTGGCGACATAGATTTCACGGCATCTGCGTAACAAAACAGATGCTTCATGGGCCTTCATGTCGCCGCCGATTCCGACATTAGAATAAAAAGCGAGCGAAGTCCTGCGGCCGTCGCGGCGGAGACGATTGCGTGTCTTACGGATGTTTCCGCGTGTGTTACGTCCAAGCGAACAGGCGTGAGCATCCGCTCCATCGGGAAAATCGACTCGGACATTCTGTATACGCTGTATCATCTGGTGTGGCCAGCCGTTAAGAAGATCAGCCGTAATGCTGTCCTCCGCCAAATAACGCCATGTCACGTTAACAATGCCATCCCCGGCCATCCGGCTCATGGCGGCGCGGAAAGCCGCCTTCAGTTCAGACGGTGTCCGTTTCGCATAAAGGAAGTCAACATAATCCAGTTCGTTGATGTCGTCCGACACTACCGTCCATGTGCCATCCTCATCCCGATGAAGGGGTGCGCATAATGCGACACCACGCATATCACGTACGGCATAGACGCGAAATGGGCGAATCCATCCCAGCGCGCATGAAACGGCGAAACACGGATGCCGAATAGCCTTGTATGGAAGACACCGCCAGAAACTTCGCTCAACCGAACGCAGGACACCGAACGTCTGCGAGGCGTAACCATTCCCTTCCGTTTCGCGTAGAAGGTTTTCGGCTTCACGAATGGAATTGTAGCGTTCGACCGTCACGGCGTGTCCTCCTTCGAGAGCGGGAAACGGTGACGGTCTTTTTCCAACCGCGCCCGGTAGAGCCGGTAGGCGAGATTTCCGGCGAGGGCGACGACGAACTGGTTGCGTTTCGGTGAAAGGCGGCGCAGGATGGAGCGCATCGAGAAGGTCTCCTCCCACGCGCGGATAAAGCCGGCGTCAAGCTCTTCCGATGACATCTTCGCCGGCCGGATGACGACATGCTGGGTGTCATACCATGCCCAGTTGCAGCTAGGCAGAAGCCGTCCCTGTTCCGCCAGCCGTCGGTAGCAATCCGTCCCGGGGAAGGGCGTGTACACGGCGTAACGCGGGATGTCGATCTCCAGATCGTCCACCATCCGGACAGTCTTCTCGAAAACATCAGGCGTGTCGTGGTCGAGCCCGAAGATGAAACACCCCTGAATCATCATGCCGCGTGTGTGCATGGACGAGACGATCTTCCGGTAAGCCTCCGGGGTGTTGAAGGTCTTGCGGATGCCGGTGAGCGAGGGGCTGAGGGCCGACTCGAATCCGAGGAGCATATAACAGCATCCCGCCTCAGCCAGCGCGTCCAGCAGCGCTTCGTCCTCCGCCGCCCGGAGGGTCATCAATCCGCCCCACTTCTTCTTCAGCGGTTTCAGCGCCTTGCAAAGCGCAAACGCGTATCCCTTGTCTTCGCATAGGCTCACGTCGTTGAAGGCGAACCGTTTGCCGGGCAGCGCCGCGACCTCGGCGGCAACCTCCTGAACGGGCCGCGTGTGCCAGCCGAACTTCGCGCCGACCACCGCGCAGAAATCGCAGCTGTTACGGCAGCCGCGCGTGGCGAAGACGGTCTGCGGCATCATGTAGCC
>DBXN01000021.1:11540-12493 GCA_002309585.1 Verrucomicrobia bacterium UBA1211 | reverse complement strand
CCGTCCGATTCGAAATCGGCCGGCAATCCCTCCTTCGCCAACACGCGGGCCACCGCCGCGTAAGCGGGATAGAACGATGGCTTGGGATTCAGACCCCACGGGCGCATCGTGCAACCGCCGAAGACCTGCACGGCTTCCGGCTGCCCGCCCTTCCGGCGTGTAGCGGTCCACGACTCGTCCGTCACCCAGGTCACCTCCCGCCCATCGGCGTAGACAACCGCGCCGGCGGCGATCAAGCCGGCGGGATTGGGCGTGTCGGTCCAGTTGCTTGCCGCGATTTTGATGGTGTTCGGACCGGCTTTCAGCAGGTTGCCGACTGCGTAGAAATCGGCGCGATGGAAATCATCCCCCGTCCCGACCTCCGACCCGTTCACCCAGAGACGGTAATCGTTGTCCGCCGTGATCAGCACATGGCCTTCCGCCACGCCCTCGACGGAATCCAGCGTGAACGTTTTCGTGAACCAGCGTTCCCCGGTCGGCTGCCGGTAAAGGTCCTTCACCTCCGCCGTCCAAATCCACTTCGCGCGGGTGATCGGCGCCGCCCAGACGGAACCGCCGTCCACCCGCCGAATCTTCGCCGCCAACCGTTTGCCCAACGCCGCGACCGCCGTATCGCATGCGGGATAACCGACCAGGCTGGGCGAACGCCGCGGTACCGAACCGAAAACCGGAATCCCCGTCTCCGCGCATGCCACCACCTTCTCCAAAAGAGTCGGCGTCATCTCCTTTACGCGCGGCAGAACCAAGGCACGGTAGGCCGCGCCGCCCCCAAACCGAATCCGTCCGTTCTCAAACCGCGCCCGTTCCAGAAAGGTCCCCGGCGCGCAACCGTCAAACGCATACCCGCGCCGGTCGGGCAATGTACCCGGCATCAGAGCGTCCGGCGGCGGTTGGAAGACCATCGGCGCACCCTCCGGAAGCAGATAGAGGATGTCCGCCACCGGCTCCCCCAG
>DBXN01000021.1:0-11463 GCA_002309585.1 Verrucomicrobia bacterium UBA1211 | reverse complement strand
GTGCTGGTAGGTGTGGAAGGTGAAGCCGTTGATGCCGAAGCAAAGCGCCCAGTCGCCTTGCGCCTTCATCGCTCCGGGGTACTGCCGCCACCGCTCGTCGGAGGCGGTAAACGCCTCCGCGCCCACCACCGGCCGCCCCATCGTGTGCGCGACCGAAACCGCCTCCAAACAGCTGTATTCGGAGTTGAAACCGAACCCCTTCGACCAGAATTCGCACATCGGCACATCGGCCACCGTACCCGAGGCGATGTCGCAGCAGGGGTTCATATCGTAGGGTTCGCTTGAAAAGGCCAACCCGTACCGGTGGGCATAGGCCTTGAGCGGCAAAAGATGGTTTTCGATCACCAGTTCCTGCGCCGTCATGCGCCAATCCCACAGGAAACGTTCCGTCAATTCGGATGACCCGACAACCCGCCCGTTGATCGCGGGCAGATAGGGAAGGGGCGAGTAGCCGCGACGCTTGAGAAACTCTGCCAGGAAGGTCTCGGAGCCGTTCTGCGAACTCATCTCCCAACTGTCGAAATGGAACCGCGTCAATCCCCGACCCGGCTTGCGGTGTTCCCCCGCCGCCGCGAGGATCTTGTCCGCGTAGTCCCGCAGATGGTGTTCCACCGCGCTTAATGTGAACTTATCCGTCTCAAAGCCGAGACCGGGTTTTGGTGCAGGACGGGTCGTCTGTCCCGTCAGCCGCCGGCCGACCCGCAGCACGGTCCAGCGGCCTTCCGGCACCTGCCAGGTCAGCCGCCCGTCCGCATCCATCTTGCCGGTCAAATCCACCACCCGCGCCGGATCGACACACCGGCCGGCGGGCAACGCCTCCTCCGACGGCCACAGATGCGGTTTCACACCCGGCTGGGAAGAGAACGGCGCGCGGTAGTAGAGCGCCTTCTCGTCGGTATCCGGCAACCGCGCCCCGTCCTTTGGGTCCGGAAAGGCCAAGACCGCCACATCCCGATAAAAGGTCTGCCACGCGTTCCGCATCTCCGGGGTCAGCGTCCCCTCCCCGAAAAAGGGCTTGCGGGGATCCGGAAGCGGCAGGACCGCCGAGAAGGCGGCGGGCCCTTCCACGGTCGTCTCGCTCGCGACCGTATGCTGCATCGCGTCCTCCGGCTTGACGGCCTTGCCGCCCGTCCCGCACCATCCCGGTCCCGTTCCTACCGCAACCTCGATGCCGAGCCGGTCCGCCTCCGCGATGGCGAATCCGAAGAGTTCCAGCCACTTTTCACTCAGGAACTCCACCGGCCCGCGCGGCGGGTTTCCGAGACCCACTTCCAAAATGAGAACGCCGCCGATCCCGGCTGCCTTCATGGCCTCAAGATCGGCCTTCATCCCCTCGCGGGTCATATTGCCGTCCATGAAATACCAGTAGACCCAGGGCCGCGCCGCATCCGGCGGCTGATCGAACATCCGCTCCAACGCCCCTCCGAATGCGACAGCGTAACACAGTATCAACCCCGTAACCAGCAGCTTGGAACCTCTCATAAAACTTCCTTTCATTTGATGTTCATTTTATACCATAAACCGCCCGCGCCACGTCATGCCTTTTCCGTCATTTCTTTTTCACTTTTCGGTCTTCACCGTTTTTTGTGGAGTGCTCTCACCCGGAAGGTTCGCTCCACCTGAAGGTTCGTCAAATGGTAGGGCGAGCCGATGGGACCGCGAGGCGCACCTGCCGTGAAGCGCTAAATCCACATCATCCGGTCGAGCGACCGGTATTGGATCGCTTCGGCGATGTGGGAGGGGGCGATGGCCTCCTGACGGTCCATGTCGGCGATGGTCCGGGCGACCTTCAGGATCCGGTCATACGCGCGGGCGCTGAAATTCAACTCCGCCATCGCCATCTTCAGCATCTCCGCCGCGTCCGACTCAAGGCGGCAGTACTGCTGGACCAGACGGGCGGACATATCGGCGTTGCAGAAGACGCCCGGAATGCCGTTGAACCGCGCCCGCTGAATCGCCCGGCAGGTGGCGACCCGATCGCGAATCACGCTTGACGACTCCCCACGTTTCAAGTCACTGAGTTTGTGGTAGGGAACCGGCGGAACCTCAATGTGCAGGTCGATCCGGTCCAACAGCGGACCGGAGATCCGGTTCCGGTAGGCTTGGATCTTCTGGGATGAGCACCGGCATTCGCGTTTGGGATCGCCCGCGTAGCCGCAGGGACAGGGATTCATCGCCGCGACCAGCATGAACTTCGAGGGGAAATCCAGTGTGGCGGAAGCGCGGGAGATGGTTACATGTCCATCCTCCAGCGGCTGGCGCAGAACCTCCAGCACGTTGCGGTGGAACTCCGGCAACTCGTCCAGAAACAGCACACCCTTGTGCGCGAGACTGACCTCGCCCGGCAGGGGATGGGTTCCGCCGCCGAGCAGACCGGCGTCGGAAATGGTGTGGTGGGGCGCGCGGAAGGGCCGCTGAAGAACGAGGGCCTGGCTGCTTTTCAGCGTCCCGGCGATGCTGTGGATGCGGGTTGCCTCCAGCGACTCCTCCAGCGTCATGGCGGGCAGGATGGAGGGGATACGCCGGGCCAGCATGGTCTTGCCCGCGCCGGGCGAGCCGATCATGAGGATGTTGTGTCCGCCGCTGACCGCCACCTCGATGGCCCGTTTGGCGCTCTCCTGTCCCTTCACATCGGCGAAATCGTCAATGATCCGGCTCTCCCGCGCAAGCAGATCCTCCAAATTGATATGGAAGGCGGAAAGGGCCAGTTTACCCGAGAGAAAATCGACCGCCTCCCGCAGGTGGCGGACCGGATAAACCGCAATCCCATCCACAACCGCCGCCTCGTCGGCGTTTTCCGCCGGAACCAGAACCCCCCGCATTCCCATCTTCCGCATCTCAAGGACCACCGGTAGGACACCCCTGACCTTGCGCACCTCCCCGCTCAGGGCCAATTCGCCGATCAGGGCATAGTGGGAAAGGTCGCGCATCTCGACCGCCCCCGTCGCCGCCAGCAGGCCGACCGCGATGGGAAGATCATAGACTGGTCCCTCCTTCTTGACATCGGCGGGCGCGAGATTGATCGTGGTTCGGCCCAGTGTCGGACGGAACCCCGAATTTCCCAAGGCCGTCCAAACGCGGTCCTTGCTCTCCCGCACCGCCGTATCCGGCAGTCCGACGATCACGAACTGGGGATCTCCCTTTCCGGCATTGACCTCGATCTCGACGGGAAAGGCATTGATTCCGTAAACGGCACCCGATTGGACATGGGACAGCATCGTCGCCTCCTTCTTGAACTACCTCCCTCACCCTTCAAGCGACCGGAGGAGAATCGAGCAGATCCGGTCGATCTGGCGGCGGGTTAACCCGCAACCGGACGGCAGGCAAAGCCCGTTCCGGAAAAGATCCTCCGAAACGCTCCGCCGTCCCGCATAATAGGCGGCTTGGGCGAAAACCGGTTGCAGATGCATCGGTTTCCAGACGGGACGGGATTCGATATCGGCGGCCTCCAGCGCCTGAATGGCGCGCAAAATATGCGGTCCCGGTTTCGCGGGATCGGCCGTCCGCCGGTCGCGGGCCGTCGGCGCGATCCGGATCACGGTCAGCCAACGGGTCGGCGTCCCGTATGCCGCTTCCGGCATAAACGTGATGCGGGCGACACCGTCCAACCGCGCGCGGTAGGCCTCAAAGATGGCGCGTTTCCGCGTCAGGATCGTATCCAGGCACGCCAACTGGCCAACGCCGATACCGGCGGTAATGTTGCTCATGCGGTAGTTATAGCCAACCCGCTCATGCTCGTACCAACTGACCGGTTCCCGCGCCTGCTGCGAAAGCTTCCGCGCCGCCCGGACACAGGCCGCATCGCGCGAGACCACCATCCCCCCGCCGGAGGTGGTGATGATCTTGTTCCCGTTGAAGGAGAAAACGGCCGCCCAACCTGCCTGTCCCGCCGAACGGCCCCTATACCGCGCCCCCAACGCTTCCGCGGCATCGATGATCAGCGGAATTCCGGACCGGTCGCAAATCACCCCGATCCGGTCATAATCGCAGCACTGTCCGTAAAGATCAACCGCGACAACCGCTTTCGGACGTTCCCGGTCAATCGCCCGTGCCAACTGTGCGGGATCGAGATTCCAACTCCCTCGGTCACTGTCGATGAAAACGGGCGTTGCCCCGCGATGGAAAGCGGGGCCTATGGAGGAGATGAAGGTGAGGTCGGAGCAGCACACGGTATCGCCCGGTCCGATTCCCAGCAGATCAAAGAGAAGATCCAGCGCCCCCGTTCCGCTGGAAACCGCGCAGGCATCGGGAAAGCCGGTCCGCGCCGCCATCTCCCGC
This sequence comes from Verrucomicrobia bacterium UBA1211, assembly GCA_002309585.1. GTDB lineage: Bacteria > Verrucomicrobiota > Kiritimatiellia > RFP12 > UBA1067 > UBA1211. The sequence goes on along the minus strand of DBXN01000021.1, from coordinate 7,185 downwards.
TCGAAACGCTCAACCATCGGGCCGCACGGGGCGATATAGTTCGAATCGAACGCCTCCGCCACACGCTTCCGCTCCTCCCCGCCCATCCAAGGCGGCGAAAGAAAAATCCGTCCTGTTTTGCTCCGCATTCCGTTTCGTACCATATTGTAACATCCATCATGAAAGAATGGCTTCACTATACCACGTTACCTGAAGCCTGTCGAGGCTTGGTTGCGGCGAATCGGAGTCTTCGGAAAAAAACCGGGGATCGGGCTTGGAGTCCCGATCCCCGGCGCTGCATGACAGGAGTGGTTTATATCTAGATGTAGCTTTGGTTTAATCTTTGAACGACAGGCTCTTGAAGAAAGTTCCCTGCGGGGTTCTTACCCGCAATAAAAGATTGCCCTCTTTTGCCTTCCCTGCGCTCTTTTTAAAGTCCTTCACCGTCTCTACCTTGGTGCGGTTGACCTCCACGATCACCATGCCGCTCGCCAAACCGACTTTGTCGGCAACGCTCCCGGGCTCGACCTCGGAAATCAGCACACCCCTCTTCAACCCATCAAAATCCAGCCGCTCCGCGATTTCCGGAGTCAGATCCTGAAGGGTCAGGCCCAGCTTATCCAATACCCCCTCTTCAGACGGGGTCCCCTCGGCATTCGCCAACTCCCCATCCTCCGGATAGGCCGCCACTTCAATGGTCAGCTCCCGCTCTTTTCCGTCACGGTTCACCTTGATGGTCGCCTTTTCTTTAGGCATAATCCGTGCCACTTCCTTTCTGAAGTGTGCCCCGTCGGTGATTTTTTTACCGTTCACCTCGGTCACGATATCACCGGTCTTCATGCCGCCCTTCTCCGCCGGGCTGTCTTTCAGGACCTCGGCGATCAGGGCACCTTCCGTTCCCTCATAGCCGAAATTCTTCGCCAGATCGGTTGTCAGCTCACCGGGATTCAGCATTACGCCGATGTAACCCCTTGTCACTTTGCCACTTGTGACGAGTTGATCCTTGATGGCCATCGCCATGTCGATCGGGATCGCGAAGCCAATTCCCATATATCCGCCGCTGCGGCTATAGATCGCGGTGTTGATGCCGATCACCTCGCCGTCGATGTTCAGAAGCGGGCCTCCGGAGTTACCCGGATTGATCGCGGCGTCGGTTTGGATGAAGTCCTCGTAGTCGGTGATGCCCATGCCACTGCGTCCTTTAGCACTCACCACCCCGACCGTCAGTGTCTCCTTCAGTCCGAAGGGATTGCCGATCGCAATGACCCATTCGCCGGTCATCAACGTATCCGGATTACCGGGTTTGAGGTAGGGCAGATCCTTTTCGGACTCGATTTTGATCAGCGCGACCTCGGTCTTCGGGTCGGCCCCGATCCGCTTCGCCTTGAACTCGCGGCCATCGGAGAGTTTCACGGTGATCCGATCGACATCACCCACCACATGGGTGTTGGTCAGGATGTAGCCGTCCTTGCTGATCAGGAATCCCGAACCCTGTCCCGTCTGGCGGAAGACCGGAGCCCGTTTGCGGTTTGGCATCCGGCGGTTATAGCGGCCGTTTCCGAACGGCAGGCTGAACTCCTCGCCGAACAGGTCAAAGGGATTGTTGAAGAAGAAGGTCTGACCCATCGGTACCTCTTTTTCGACCTGGATAAAGACCACCGCAGGGGTCGCTTTCGCCGCGACACCCGAAAAGCCTTTTCTGAAATCCAACGGCTGATCCGCCCTTACCGGCAACGCGTTCGTGGTGGCCAAAGCCATCATCAGCGCCATACCCAAACCCGCGATATTCATTTTTCTCATCTTTTCCTCCTACTCGGATTCAAACCGTCCGATCAAAACCAAAGCCGCAGCCGTTCCCTGATGGTGCCTTTTTCTGTACCCATCCGCCGACTGGGCGAACTGCGGCTTTGTGACGGACCTGTTTGAACTGCATCACCATCGCCGGCGGACGTATCCTCAATTCGCAACCGCCGTGCCAACTTCCCGCGATCCGGTTTTCAGTCCGCCATTTTCCCTTTTTTCCCGCTTTCGCGCCGTTTTTGGCCCCTTTCCTGTGACAGCACGGAACAGATCCGCCCGCCCATCGCGACATTTTGTCGCGTTCGGTTTCCGCCCGGTTCCTTCCCTCGTTCAAATGGAAACAACCCAAACAACGTGTAAAAACAACCTTCATTTACCGGCAGGCAACCGCCCGTCGTTTCTATTGCCGCGCACAGGCGTGCGCGTAAGAACGGAAGGTGTGTTTTCATGTTGCTTCCCTACACCCCTTCTCCCATTCCCCGTTCCCCATTTTCACATTCCCGTGCCAAACGCGGGCGGCGGGCTTTTGGGTATTTGAGGCGCGGTAATGGTATATTTGTTTTTGACACTTGAAAGCGGTGTTGGTACCCTTTTGCAAGATTGAGGGAGGATATTTCGCGAATAAGGGGAGGACGGCAAATGGCTTGGATGGCGGCATTTTTAGCGTTGACGGTTGCGGTTGCGACTCCCGCCAAACCGGTGAAGGTGATTTTCGACACCGACATGTACACCGATTATGATGACATCGGCGCGTTGGCGATGTTGCATGCGATGACGGATGCGGGCGAGGCGGACCTGCTGGCGGTGACGCAATGTACGCGGGGCAACGCGGGGCTGGCTGTGGTTGAGATGATCAACCGGTATTACGGGCGGCCAAATCTGCCGGTGGGGTGTCTGCGCGGAATCGGCGTGGAAGGCGCGGGGGCTAAGGGATTCGGGCTGCTGGAGAAGTATGCGGGCTGGTATCAGCATCTGGACAACCAAACCGCCCCGGACGCGGTGGAGATTTACCGCAAGACGCTCGCAGCGCAGCCGGACGGAAGCGTGGTGATTTGCGCGGTCGGCTACCTCTCCAACCTCCGGCTGCTGTTGGAATCGCCGGGTGATGCCTTTTCGCCGCTCGACGGAAAATCGTTGGTCGCCAAGAAGGTCAAGAAGACCGTCATCATGGCGTGCAGTTACCCGAATGGCAACGAGCACAATTCAGCGGGCGATTGGCAGTCGTCGAAGATCGTTTTCGAGCAGTGGCCGACGCCGATCATTTTTGTCGATTACCAGTATGGGCGAGACCTCTATGCGGGGCGCGCGGTGGCGGAGTCCGCCTACGAGCGGAATCCCGTAAAAGACGCCTTCAAGAACCGGTTGACTCCGCGTGACAAGGTGACGGCTACCTCATATGACCAGTTGGCGGGGCATCCGAGCTGGGACGAGGCGGCGGTGCTGGCGGCGGTCCGCGAGCTCTCCCTCTATTTCAACACGGAGCGCGGGACGTTCCGGATGGTCGGGACGAACGGGGATGATGAGTGGATTTCAGACGCGGCGAGTTCCCATCTCCGCGTAACGGTCAAGATGCCGAAAACGGATGTGGGGAAAGTGATCGATGAGCTGATGACGCGGCCGCCGAAGGCGAGACGCTGAAAAGGGAGGTTGGAAGATGAATGGGAATGGATGGGTGCTTTGCGCGGCATTGCTGACGGCGCGTTTGGTTTGCGTGGCGGATTATGTGGAGTTGGTGGCGACCGACGGAGGGGGCACGACCTCGTTCAATACCGGCTTGCACTGGCAGGGCGGGGTTTCCCCGGCGGACGCGACCAGCGCGGAACTGGATTTCCTGATCCGTGGCGGGCGGCAGATGCGCACGCCCGATTCGCAGAACGGCACCAGCTACACCTTCGGCGGAAAATCGCTGACGTTGGGTGATCCGGACAACCCATCCTCCACCGGAGAGCTGTCGTTCAAGACCTGCAACCCTTTCGGCGGAAACAAATTCGGAAAGATCACGATCAATGATCTGCGGCTCTACGGCGGAATCGTTTATGTCGGGTCGGCGCGTTCGTTTGTCTATCTGGGTGGAACCGCAACGGTCTATTCGAAGCGTACCGCCCCCTTTACGTTCCACATGGGGGCGAATGACCACCGCATGATGAACCTGGAGGCGAAGTTGGTCGGGGCCCCGGATACGGGAATCCTCACGATGATCGGAACGAACTACGTGCGCGGCGCGAACAGCGCCACGTATGCCGGCAACTTCACGGTGCGGGGCAGCGGCGCAACGATGAAAATCGACAACCTCGCCGCGCTGGGCATTGTGCCGGCGGAAACGTTCGACCCCGAGGCGATCGTCCTGGACGGCGGCTCGTTCCATATCACGGGTTCGGGGGGAACCTTCGCGGCAACGGACAACAAGGGATTAACGGTAACGGAGAACGGCGGTGAGATCTACTGTGAGGCCGGCTGTTACTTCAACTGGCCGATTTCGGGAACCGGCACGTTGCGCAAAGGCGGCCACGAAGGGCTCACCCTGCGCTTCGGTAACGCCGTGAATGTGCCCGCCATCGTGATCAACAGCGGACGCACCGGTTTGTCGGAGGGGTTCTCCATGCCGGAAACCTCCACGCTGACGCTGAACGGAGGACGGTTCCAAACCGCCAACGCGAATGTCGAGGCGACGGTCCACAACTTCACCTACAACGGCGGCGAGATCATGCTGATCGCCTCCACCACCGACAGCCATGTCAGTTGCATCCACTTCGAAGGTTCCTTCACCCAGAACGGGAAGATCCCGCTATCATTGGAAAACATCCCCGCGCTGGGCGAAAACGACAGCCCCCTGATTCCCGTTCTGACGATTCCTACCGCCTCGAAGGTGGTGACGGCCGATGACTTTGAGATTGGTAGCCAGTTTTACGGTCTGCCGATCGAAGAGGTGGTCGTAACGACCGACGCGGAAACCGGGCTTCAAACTGTCTCCCTGCGCGTCACACCATATGTGGTCGGGATGGCGAATCCCTCCCTCTTCAAGACCGCCAGCCACTGGTCCAATGGAAAAGTCGCCCAGGCGGGTTACCACTACCTCGTTCAGGGCCGTGATGTCCGGCACGGCGACGAGGGACCGGCGACGTATGTCTTCCCGGGTGAATCCCTGACGCTGTTTAACCCTTCGGGCTGGACGAACAGTGTGAAGTCCTACGTCGCCAAGCAGGGCAACCTGACCATCGCGGACTTGCGCGCCTATGACTTTACCGGATTCTCCATGGGCGGCGGCGCGTCGCAGACGCCCACCCTGAACGGGCAGATCACTATCCGGACATCCGATTCGGGGTTTTTCCGTTTCCACGGCGGCGCGTCCCGGATCGGCACGATCAACGCCACGCTTCAGGGAACGGGTAACGTCAAGTTCACCGGCGACGGGTGCACCTACAAGTTGATGGCCGACAATACAGCGTTCACGGGGAAGATGACGATTCGCTGCGAGGATGACTACGGGGTGGTTTTGAAAAATACCACCACGCTGCAGATCGCCGACGAAACCAACCTCGGCACCGCGCCCGACACCTTCATCGCAAACGCGCTGTCGATCTCCGACAACGGGATTTTCCGTCCGCTCGCTTCCCTGACAATCGATGACGCGACGCGCGGCATCGCGTTCAACGGAACGGGGAAAGTCATCACGGACACCGGCGTGACGCTGACCACACAGGTGCCGTTGACCTTTGCCGCAAACGCCCAAAGCGCGAAAGCCGGGGAAGGAACCTGGGTACTGGGCGGTTCGGCAACAGCGGGGAAACAGGCCGCGTTGGCGGTTCAGGCGGGCGCCATCACCGTTCAGAACGCGGAAGCACTGAAAGGTGTCGCTTTGAGCTTCTCCGCGGATACCGCCATGACGCTTGCCGTTCCTTCTGACAAAAGCGATCCGCGCTGGACCTATGGCGTATTGGCGAACGGCGGACTGGTCGCGGAAGGCGAGTCTTTGCCGGTCACGTTCACGTTTGAAACGCCGCCCAAAGGCGGTTTCTCCATTCCGCTCTGCACGGTCCCGGAATCGGACGCCGCAGCGTTGGCTGAAAAGCTCACGATCACGAAAAATGTTCCCGGTTATTCGATAACGATTGAATCGACATCCGTTGAATGGAACGATACTTCCTATACATGCTTCATTGCCCGGTTTACGGATATCAGCGGCACAATGATCATGATACGGTAGTTGAGAAACCGGAAACGGCATATCAGGCAATTGCAAAACCGAAAGTGGCTGGTTTTGCAATTGCCTCTTTGATCCCGTTTGACGAACCTTCAGATGGGGTGAACCCTCCGGGTGAGCCGTGGAGGCTCTTCGGGTTAAGCCTCTGTTTTCCGCTACGTTCTTCTGGATGCGCTATTGGATGTCGGCCCACCAGGACAGCTGCCGGATGGTTCCGTCGGGGTTATACGTCATCTCCGTGAAGCAGACACTGCGGCGCTCGCGGTGTTTCTCGCCGGGATTCAGACGGTGATAGCGCTGGTAGCCGAATCCGAAGCAGTACCATTTGCCGTTGAACGCGACTATGCCCGGATGGTTACCGCTGGAGCGGATATCATGATCCATGATGTGGCCCTTGTACTCCCACGGGCCTTCCGGCGATGTGGACATCGAATAGCCGATGCCTTCCGGACAGCATGTGCTGGCGTAGGCCATGTAATACTTTCCGTCCCGTTTCCACACCCAGGGACCCTCCTGGTAATCCTTAAGACGCTCAGACGCGACTTTGATGCCGTTGTCGCCGTATGACTTGTCAATGGAGATCATGTCGGCATTGAGCTTCGCCGTGTGCAGAAGCGGATTGCCCCAATAAAGCCAGGCCTGTCCGTCGTCATCGACAAAGACGGTCGGATCAATATCTCCCTGGCAATGCTGGATGAGCGGTTCGCCGATCGGATCCTTGAAGGGTCCCTCCGGGCGGTCCGCGACCAGTACGCCGATCGACATGCACCAGCCCTTGCGTTTATCGATGCAGGTGGTGTAGAAATAGTATTTGCCGTTCCGTCCGACACACTGCGAGGCCCATGCCGTGTTTTTCCCGCCCCATGTGAAATTTCCGTCGGGCGAAGCGACAATGCCGTGCGCCTTCCACGTTTTCATATCCTTTGTGGAGTAGAGCCGCCAACCCGGCATCTTGAAACCGTCCGCGTCGTCCGCATCCTGTCCGGTGTAGACGTACAGGGTATCTCCGACGGCGAGCGGGGCGGGATCCGCCGTGAAGGCATCGTCGAAACAGGGCCGTACACCCTTCTGATCGTCGCGGTCGGCGGCGCCGGCGACCATCGCCGCCATCACAACCGCAACCATAATCGTGTGGACTGTGTTTTTCATGATGACCGTTTTCTTTCTTCTCTTTACCGTGCAATTCGCGCGCTATTCGGCAAATC
>DBXN01000035.1:2823-3253 GCA_002309585.1 Verrucomicrobia bacterium UBA1211 | reverse complement strand
TTGGTGAAGATCGCCTCAATCGTCGGACGGAACGGATCGATCGGGACGATCAATGCGGTGTCCGCGACCTGGTTGGAGACGAACTCCAGCGTCGTCAGCGTGATCGGATCCTCCGGCTTGCCCGAACTGCCGGTGCCCTCCTTGAACGGCTCCGGCGGCGTCAGGAAGCGGAGCCCGCACCAAACGGTCGTTCCCGCCAACAGGAAAAAGGCCAACACGCAGAACGCCTTCGCGTTCAGATGCATAATTCCTTTCCACAGTTTGTCCATGCCTCTCCTCCTTAATCAAATAGCAGTGCCGAAAGGATCGCCTTCACCCGCAGCTTGGAGTCGAAGGTCGGTCCCGACTCGATCCGCACATTGCGGAACGTGAACACCTGGTTCTCCTCGAAAATCGACTGGAAGAAGGTGAAGAGGTGCTCGAAATCCAC
>DBXN01000035.1:0-2705 GCA_002309585.1 Verrucomicrobia bacterium UBA1211 | reverse complement strand
AGCATCCGCACCCGGATCTCCTCGCCGCTGGCGACATTCTCGTCCAGGCCCAGTTCGGTCGGCATCAGTTGGATCTTCAGCTCGTCCGATTTCGTCTGGAGCCGTTCGCGGAGTTCGTAGAGCTGGACCTTGTAATCGATGCGGTTCATCGTCACGCCCGGCCCCAGCGTCTGATTCGGGAAGGTCTCCAGCCGCTGGCAGATCCGCGCCCACTCGTTGGAGAGCGATCTCAGCGACTCGTTCTCCGCCTGCGCCAACGCCATGATGTTGGTCATCGAGATCTTGGCGAATTTGTGGTTCTCCAATTTCTCCCGGACCTCCTTGTTCTGCCGGTTCACCTCGCGCTGGGGGATCACCGCCAGATGGACCGTCAGCACCATGCACAACACGATGAAGAGCAGGATGAAGATCACCTGCATCCGTTCCGTCTTCAACAGTTTCAGGGCAGAAGAGACATTCAAATTCATGGGCGGTTCACCTCGATCTCGATCACGAAGCGGCGGAAGCTCGGCAGCTTCTCGTTCTCGAACTCCGGAATACCGGTGGGCTTCAGCACCTTGTCATCGCTGCGCAGGTCCACCCGCTTCACCTCCGGCGCGGTTTTCAGCCGTTCAATCATCTCTTTCACACTCTTGAGGCTCGGTTCGGGGGTGTACCCCTCGACGATGAAGATGGAGGAGAGGGGATCGGTCATCTCCTTCTTTTTCGGTTTCTCGTCAGCCGCGCTCCGCGTGGGAGCGGCGGGATTCGGCCGGCGGTTGCCGGTCCGCATGGAACGGAAGAGCGAATAGGTGTTCCGCCTGGGGGCCGCAGCCTCTTTCCGCTCGTTCTCCTCTAACTCCTGCTCTTCGGGATTGTAGATCTTTTCATCGCAGAAGAGCGTGATCCAGTCGTTCGGATCGACCGTCGAGGCGACCAGCGAGAGCACGTCCCGCGCGAGCGGCCCGTTCAGCAGCAGGTCGTCCAGTGGAACCGTGTTGGTCACGATCTGCTGGCACTGCTGACGGGTCATCTGGATCTGACGGTCGATCTGCTCCAGTTTGTTCAGCTTCTGCTGTTCCTTGTCCAACAGCTCCTTGTCGCGGTGGATCAGGATCAGGCCGGTCGCGGTGTAGATCGCCATCGCGCCCAGAACGAAGACGGCGGAGGCGATCCACCACGGCTTCTTCTGGCGGAAGACCACCTCGTCCTTGAGGTCGGAGGGCAACAGCGACAGGTAGGCGACGCCGCGTTGCAGCGCGGTGAGCGCCAGACCGTACGCCACCTCGAAACCCGGCGGAAGCGAGTCCGAAACCCGCTGGGGCTGCGGTTGCGGCGGGGCGTAGGGATCGTTCCTCGGCACCTCAACCGTCTTGGCGGGTGTCGGGGCCATGACCGGCGCGTCAGACGCGGCGGGTGTGTCTGCCGGCGTCTTGGACAATCCCGGAATCTTGATCGGGGCGCGTCCGCTCAGGGAGATCCCCGCGGGACGGGGCGCGTCGGGCGCCTTGGGCGTCTCCTGCCGGAGGACCGGCGTCGCGGTCACGATCCCGTCGCGGATATCGGAGGCGAGGACAACCGGAATGCCCAGGTTCAGTTGCAGATACTCCTTGAAACCTTTCAGCAGGGTCGTGCCGCCCGCGATCACCAGCATCTCCACCGCCAGCTTTCGGTCCTGGAACTGGCTCCGGTAGACGCCGGTACAGGCGACATACTGCGAGATCCAGCGGTCGGCCGCCGCGCGCAACGCCTCAAAACAGGCATCGCCCGCGCGCAACCCGCAGTCGCCATGCTTGCGGACCTCGGCCTGGGCGATCGGAAGCCCGGTGGCCTGCATCACCGCATCGGTGAAGAGCTTTCCGCCGACCGGGATCGCCCTCGCGAAGAGCAGCCCGTCCTTCAGGCCGATCGCCAGTTCTGTCTGGCTGTGGCCGATGTTGACGTAGCACCACGGCTGCTCATGGGGATAGGACCAATGCTCAACCGCATTGAAAAGCGCGACCGGCGCCGCCACGAGATCCGCCGGACGGATATGGTTCAGTTTGGCGGACTGGATCGCATCCTGAATCGCGGCGGGACGCGCCATCGACATGATGTAGCGCTTGACGTTCGGCTCGGCCGAGGGCTCGAAGGCGAAAACATCATGGACCATCTCGTCGCCGGCCATCTCGCTGAACTGCTCGATGTCCATCCGGGCGACCTCTTCGGCGGTCCGGGGATCGTTCGGCATCACCCGCCCGCTTTGGAAGACCGCCTGCGTGCCGGGCAACGAGACCGCGCAGAAGTGCTTGGAGAGCCCCAGCGAGTCGATCCAGGTGCTGATCAGCCTGTGCGGATCCTCCTCATCCGCCGGCAGGGCCAACGACTCCGTCCGGGTGACCACCGGCGTGTCGCCGTGCATCGTCATCCAGAGGATCCGTGCCGATCGGATGCCTACATCCAGCGCAATGATGTTCTTTTGTGAAGCCATAGTCGTTACACGCAATCAACGATTAATTCTTCGCGGCGGGTTCAGCCGCAGGCTTGGCCGCGGGGGCGGGTGCCGGAGCGGCGGGCTTGGCGCCGCCGATGTCCAGATTCTTCAGAATCGCGTCCAAATCCTTCTCCTTCTGAGCCGCGGCCGGAGCGGCGGCGGGTTTGGCAGGTGCGGGAGCAGCCGGAGCGGGCGCTGGAGCCGCGGCGGGTTTGGGCGCGGCGGCGGGAGCGGGTGCAGGAGCCGCTGGAGC
>DBXN01000062.1 GCA_002309585.1 Verrucomicrobia bacterium UBA1211 | reverse complement strand
GACGGAACGGTCAGATAGAGGGTCCGGTTCCACACGGCGATCGATCCGAGATCGAAGGGGTGTTCCGGTTTCTTCTCGGGATCAAGGAGGGGATTGAACGGCGCGTTGAAGAGCGGAACGGTATCGAGCCCGCCGCGGCCGTTGTTACGCAGGGCGGTGAGGCGCAGTTCGGTGGGTTTGTCCTTCTCCGTCCAGGTGGCGCCCGCATAGAGGCAGACCGCGGGATCGGCATCGGGGCCGGCGTCGAAGGCGAGGAAGGGGGCGGCGGTCCAGTTGCCGCCGAGCCACTTAAGCCCGCCCCGCTTGGTCATGTCAAGATCGGTCCAGATCAGCCCGTCGGGCCCCTCGGTGACGTAGGCGCCGAGAAACAGGGCCGGGGCGGTGGTCGGGGAACGGGTGGCGGGGACGAAGGCGGCGGCTTGCGGGGCGGAGTGGTTCGCCAGCCAGGCGCCAGTGTGGTCGGCGATGTCCCACGGCGGGTTGCCGGGGGCGTAGACGGCGAATTCGTAGCGGGCGTCGATCCCGGTGTGCCAGAGGCCGCGTACCCGGTAGCGGCCCGGTTCGACGAACCGGGTGGGGATGTGCCAGAGGCCGTGGTTCTGGGCGTCCTCATCGCGCAGCAGATCGTCGGAACCGTCCCACCAGGCGATGTTCCGGCCTTTCGGGAAGGGGGCGTCGGAGACGAGGTTTCTGACGCGGGTGCCGTCCTCCTTCTCGATCACGAGCGTTACGTGCCCGGCGGCGGGGAGGGTAAAGGGTACCGGGATGGGGGGATGGATGGCTTCGGCCTTCCGGAAGGACGGAACCGCGAGCGGGGCGTCGCCGAGATCGTGCAGGGCGAGAAGCTCGCCGAGCCACACGCGCCGCCCCCCGACCGGCTTGTCCATCACGTGGGGATGGTCCACGGGGGAAGGGGCCGTCAGGCGGAGGCGGATCGCGCGGGTCGTGACGGGCGCGTCAAGCGGGGCGATGCAGGGCCAAAGCTGGACGGGATATCCGCACTGGAATTCGCGGGAGGTCCCGGCGGGGACCCAATCGGCGTCAGGGGCGTCGAGCGGGTGGCGGGTCTCGGGACCGGCATAGGCCTGGATCTCCGCCGCGCCGAATCCCGTCCAGACGGTCAGGATGGCGTCGAGCGGAACGGGGTCGGGCCAGTGGACCACGATCCATTCGGGATGGTCCGCCGAGACGGCGGGCCGCCCCGCGAGCTGGCGGGCATCCCCGTTCTCCCAGCACGTCCAGCTGTTGTCGCGCCCGTCGATGATGCGTCCGGCGACGCTGGTGTTGGACTTCGCGGCGGCGGTGCCCGTCCGGGCGTAGTTTGCGAGGCGTGGGGTGAAGGCCATCGAGATGGCGAGGCGGGCCTGATAGGTGTTGTCGCCCAGGACGGCCTCATGGGTGTAACGGATAGCGCGGACCGGCATCGCCTTCGGAAGGGTCCAGAGGGTGACGGCATCCTCCGCATCGGGTTCCGCCGCGGTGACGCCGGAGGCGTCCATCCGTTCGGCGGGGATCCATTGCGTGTCGTCCGCGAGGTCACCGGGATAGGCCGCGCCGGGTTTCAGAACGCTGACGCGCACGGCGCCGCGCGCGAGGATCGACCCGATCGTGACCGGTTTCCTGAAGCCGACCCGCAGGTGGCGCGAGCCGGGAACCTTCGAGTCGGCGAAGGGGATGCCGAACCACTCCGGCCGGCGTTCCCGGGTCCAGATCGCGTTGCGGGGTTCGTTGGCGACACGGCACTCCTTCGGTTCCGCGCCCGGATCCCATGCGCAGAAGACCTCGGGATCAAGATGGTCGATGGAGACCGGATTGCGCAGATCGATCGCCGCCGCGCCGATCGGAAACGCCCAAACCGCCAAAAGGTGAATCGTCAGCCACAAAGTATCTTTATTCATCATGGTGTAAGGGTAGCAGAGATGATGGCCGGGCGGAAGTCAAAACATGGCCTCATCTGAAACCATCCTTAAGATCACCCCTTGCCACATCGATAACGATAGGTTTTGCAAATTGGATTTGCCATTTGTTGACATTCACAATGCCATAATTTCACAATTCCATAATAGTCAAACGTTCTGCCTCGGCGACTTTCGGCTTTTATGCGATGGGGGATTATGATACGCTTTTTTTGGATTGAGACCCTTACAAGACCCTGAAGCGGAAATCAGGAAGGGTTGCGGGTGTCTCGATAACTCAATGAGGTTACGTATGAAAAAAACGATAACGAAGGTCTGTTTAATGTGTGCGGCATTTGTCGCAATCTCCGTTTCTGCCGCTGAGCGTACCTGGCTCGGCGGAACGGGAAATCTGTGGTCCGATCCGGCCAACTGGCAGGACGGCGCCCTCCCGGCGGCGGGCGACACGGTTGTGCTCGCGTCCGACGCCACCGCTAAAAACATCTGTTTGGATATCGACACGCCGCTTCTGGGCGGGATCGCCATTGCCGACCGCGATGCCGCCGCCGAATGGCAGATCACCAACCGGGTCCACCATCTCGCCGTTGACGGCGACTTCACCATTGGCGCCAACAACACACTCGTGCTCTACGCGCCGGTCAATCCCAACACCGCGCGCGGTCTCGTGAAGCGGGGTGTGGGATCGCTCTCCCTCTGCGCGACCAACACCTTCTCCGGCAAGGTCGTGGTGGAGGAGGGGCGGGTCATGGCCGATTTCGACGAGGCGTACGGGGTCTGTCCCGCCACGCTCGTTCCGGATGCGATCATTCTGAGAAACCGGGGCATTCTGGGCAACGGCCAGCATGTCAACAACATGACCATCGCGGCGACGCGCGGCATCACGATTGAGCAGGACGGCGAACTCTGCCCCCGCAATGACGGCGCGTTCACGATCCTCTCGCCGATCACCGGTACCGGCGATCTCTACCTTTGTTCCCAAGTTGGCGTGACCGTGATCGGCGGGGCATGCACCTATACCGGCAAGACCTATCTCGGCGGTCCCGGGCGCTACGCCACGCAGAATCAGGGGCGGTTGCGCATGATCGAGGGCGGTTCGCTTCCCCCCGCCACGGAGTTGGTCATCACCGAGGGGTACAATGCCATCCTCAACCTGAACGAAACCACCCAGGAGGTCGCGGGCATCACCGCCAACGCGACTTTCCAGATCAACGCCGGAACGCTGATCGTCCGAACCGACGCGGGAGAGATCCCCTTCACGAATATCGAGATTATGCAGTTCGCCAACCTTGTCTTCGACGGTGGATCGGGGTGCGCCGTTCCCGCCTTTGCGGCGAACTCGGCGGGGACGTTCTTCCTTGCGGGCGGGTCGATGCGCCTCGCGGCGAACACCGCCTTGGGCAAGATGTCGCTTGTCGCCGCAAACGGAACCGCGATCACGACCGACGCCGGCGTCACCGCGCTCGCGAACTCCATGATGCTGAACGGCACCGTCAAATTGACCACTGCGGAAACGGTCACCCTTACCGGTTCTATCTCCACCGCCGGCGAGGCCGAAACGCTCGCCACCCTCCGCGTGGAAGGCGCGGGGATCCTCTTCGGCACGGCCGACCGGACAATCCGTACGTTTGACATCAATCCCGTTACCGGCGAAACCGCCCCCGTGATCCTCACCGGTTACATCTGGTCGAGCAATCCTGCCGTCAGAACTCTTCCGACACAGGGCGAGACGGTCTTTTTCGGGTCCTGCGCCACAACGGGCGGCGGGCAGACGATCGACGGCACGGGCGTCGGCGTGAGCAACCCGGCCGACCTCGGTTCGGCCTCGGAATCCGTCACCGTCCAAAACAACGGTACCCTCATTCTCTATGCCGCCTCCGGCATCCCGCCGGCGGATGACCCGGACGCCGTTCTCACCGTCGCCTACGCCGTCGCCCTTGACGCCACCAGCACGTTGCGGATCGCGGGCGCGGGGCTTGTCCAATTCGACGGTTCCCTCTCCGGTAACGGCGCGGTGGAGGTGGAGGGCAACGTCTCCTTCGAGAACGCGGATCTCTCGGCTTTCACGGGAACCCTCAACCTAACGGGCAAGACCGCATCATTCGCGAGCGCCGATTTGCGAGCCGTACCCGTCACCGCCGCCAACGGTACGTTGGCCGTCAAGGAAGACGGGACGCTGACGCTCGGCGCCGTCTCCGGTACCCTCAAGACCGCCGGCGCCGGAACGGTCCGCATCACTGGTTCGGAAGCGGGACAAACCGTGACGCTCACCGTCTCGGAGGGGGTGACGGAACTCGCCGCCCCGGCGGCCTGTGTCGAGAACGGAACCATCGTCGCCGGCGCCACGCTGCGGCTGGCGGGTGACAACGGCGATCAGATCGCCGACACCGCAACCCTCCGGATCGACGGCACATTCGATTTGAACGGCTGTTCGGAGACGGTTGCCCGTTACCACAATGAAGCCACGGCACACGATCGGAACGGATCGGAAGCGAGAATTATCAACAGTTCCGAAACCGAGGCGATCCTGACCAGTTGCGGCGCCAACGCCAACGCCCGCAGTTACTTCTTCGGTGCGATCACCGAGACGGTCGGGAAGATCCGGCTGGCCCATTCCGGTCCGGGGGGAATGGGCATGTTCGGCGCCAGCGGCGCCATCGCCCCCTCCTCCATCGCCCTCTCGGACATCGACCTGATCACCTATAACACGCCGACGGAGATCGAGTTCCGCTTCCATGAGGCGAAGCAGTCCTCCTATGTTGTCTCGGTGGCGGAGATCCAACTGACCTATCAGGGCATCCCCATCCCCGAAGACGCGATCAACCGCACAGGCTCCTATGCCTCGTCCAATCTGAATCAGGGAGAGTCGGTCGGGAATCTTTTCGACAATGACGCGACGACCTTCTGGAAACCGGCGGTTGGTCAGAAACCCGCCTCGGTCTACATCCGCCTCAACTATCCCGTGCGGGTGGACGGCTATCGGTTATGCGCTCCGCCCGATTGGCAGAACCGTCCGATCACCTGGGATGTCTACACCTACCGCTGGACTCCGACCAATTACGTTTTGGCCGATTCCCGGAAAAACGAAACCATCGTGGACCGTCCGACCACGGCCGATTATTCGGGCAACTGGAGTTCGGTCTTCACCTTCAACCAGGCGATCTATCCCCGCGACGCGTTTGGTGAGGAGACCGACATTGAACTCCTGACACCGGGCAAACGGCTGCTCCGTCTCTGCTCCGCCCAGCCCATCCGGACGGGCCGGATCTCCGGTCCGGGCCAGATCAGTCTGGAGGATGGCACGACCTTCGCGCCGGCGGACCTGACCGGGTGGACCGGCGAGTTCGTCCAGCAGAACGCAGGTGACGCGGCGCGGCTCTCCCGTGTCCTTCTCGACGCCGAACGCGGCGCGGCGGAACAGCCCGCCCGGATCATCCATGCCGGACAGGCGAATATCTCGATCGAAAACGGGACCGGGACGCCGGTCGCGCTCCTGCTCGATGAGAGCTACGAAGACGGAGCCATCCTCTACGGCCGCCTCGCCGACGGCGCCGGGAAGATGGGACTAGTGAAGCGCGGCGTGAATCGCCTCACCCTGAACATGCAGGATGCCGCCTACACCGGCGAGACCCGGATTGAGACGGGTACGTTGCGCGTGGTCGGCGCGATTCCGCCCTCCGCCTGTACCGCCCGTTACCTCCGCTTTACGCCGAGCGCCTACAGCGGCACGGACAACAACGGGTACAACTGGGGTATGAATGATTTTCAGCTGCTGGCCGCGGACGGCACGGTTGTTCCGATTCCCGCCGGAACGACCCTCAGTTCGACCTATGGCTTCCATGCGACCGCGAACGCCGCGAACATGATCGACGGCAACATCAGCACCCGTTGCCTCGTGATGTCGAAGAGCGGCTCGCAGGTAACCAAATTCCCGTTCGTCACCTTCGATTTCGGGATACCGGTCACCTTCTCCGGTTACCGGTGGTACACCCCGCACGGGAACGACGCCGACAAAAACCGGGTTTCGACCCAGTGGACGCTGGAGGCGAGCCTTGACGGCACCGTCTGGGACACGGTGGACGCGCGTACCGACCCCTACTCACCCTCGCAGTACGGTTCCGGAAACGCCGGCCAGCTTCGCGGTCCGTATGCGCTGGAGGGTGAAAGCGCCGGAACCGTCGATTCGCTCCACACGCTGCCTGCCGCCTTCTTCGCGGAGACAGATGAGCGCGTCGCGCGCAACACGGTTCTGAAAGCCCGCTATTTCCGGTTCGCCCCGTACGAGATCCGGACCAACACCGGCACCTACTCCTACGGTTGGCAGATCGCCGAATTCTCGCTCTTCAAGGACGGCGAGCGGATTCCCTGGACCGCCGCCGCGACGGCTTCGTCCGTCTCCGCGCCGTTCAGTGACGCCACCGGACCGGCGAACGCCATCAACAACAACCTTGAGAAGTCCGGCAACAACCGCTTCTTCAGCCGGACGATGCCGAACGACTTGATCATCGACGCCGGCGAGGCGGTCACCTTCGACGCTTACGGTTTCGTTTACGGGCCGAACACGCCGGAACGGCAACCGGTCTCCTGGGACCTCTTCATCAGCGGGGACGGTGAGACGTGGCATCGGGTCGACAACCGGAACAATCTGCGCGCCGAACTCGCCGCGTCGGACTTCACGACCTGCGGTCCCTTCTCGATCGCGGACCGCTTCCCGCTACTCTCCGCCGGACCCGGCAATGCGCTGGGTGACGCATCACCGGTGACGATCGCGGCGAACGCGGCGCTGGAGCTGAAGACGGGGCATGAGGTCTTCGGTCCCCTTTCGGGTGACGGCATGCTCGCGCTTCTCTCGAACGCCTGCGCCGACATCAACGTTCCAGCCGAAACCGCCGCCCGCTTCGACGGCAGCGTCAGCGGCCAGGGCATCCTCGCTAAGAGCGGCGCGGGAACGCAGGCCCTGACCGGCACATCCGATTTCCAGGGCGAACTCCGCGTCTATGAGGGTACCCTCTCATTGGATCAGGTGGCGCTGGACGGCGTGAATACCCTTACGCTCAAAGGCGGAAGCTTGAACGGTACCGGCGCGACCCTTTCGGGTCAGACGCTGGATGTCGCGTTCTCGGGCGGGACCTATTTGGGGACGATGACCGGCATCGGGACGCTCTCCGTCACCGGCGATGTCGTCTACGCCGTACCCGAAGGACTGGACAAACCCTTCCACAAGGTGCTTTTCACCTATGACGCGATCGACAGCGCCTCCGCCGATGCGTTGCGACAGGGCATCCCCGAACATCCGCTCCCGCAGTCCCTCCAGCTCTACATCTCCGTCACGGAGCACGCCTGTAAACTCTCCTACGGGTATGAGGGAACGGTGATCATCCTTAAATGACGAAGGCGTCGGCCGTTCGGGGAGTGTGAGATTATGGCATTGTGGAATTATGGAATTTCACAATGCCATAATGCCCTAATCAAACGTTCAGTGTAATTGATGGCGCAATTCACCGCCGAAGGAAGTTCATGAGGGTTGAAAACAACTTTTCCTTTTCGCGCGGGCTAACTCGCCCGCGCAGACCAGTTGTTTGCAACGGTTCGGTGGTTGGGTAGTTCGGTTGTCACCGATAAATGAAGGTTGTTTTTAACCGTTGTTTGGGTTGTTTCCCGATCCCAGTCGATATGGGTGAAGAACATAGGCGCCCGGAATTGATAATGGGTTACTGGTGCTCTTGACAATGTGGCTCGTTCGTGCCACAATCATATCGATTTTGGAGGATTTATGGGAACAACACGCACAGAAACGGTACGGGCAAGGATTTCACCTTCACTGAAGCATTCTGCCGAAGGCATTTTGTCTGCTCTCGGAATGAGTCCGTCGCAGGCGATCGTGCTTTTCTATAAACAGATAGAATTGCATAACGGTCTGCCTTTTGACTTACGGTTGACGCCAGCGCAACTCCCGGATGTTTCAAGCATGTCAAAGGAGGAGTTCAACGCCGAACTCAAAAAAGGGGTTGATTCTGCGGAGTCCGGCAATGCCAGATCCGTTTCAGAAGCCCGAACTGATTTCCGCAGGAGACATGCCGCATGGAAAAATATGCACTCCAGATAACGCCGGAGGCCGAATCAGATATTGATGTGGCATACGAATACATTTCCGATCATCTTGCGAATCATCAAGCCGCTTTTGACCTTTGCGAAGCAATCTGGGATGCCATCGAGGGCTTGTCTTCTCTACCCTTACGTTTCCCCGTTTGGCGAAATGAGCCGTGGAAATCCCAAGGGGTACGCTCGATGCCGGTAAAAAACTATCTTGTGTTCTACCATGTGAACGAGCTTCTACATCGTGTCACCATTCTGCGTGTATTCTATAACCGCAGAAACACCTGACGCAGTTTTATGATCATGAGCGAAACATTGACCCGCAAGGAATGGGAACGGTGCGAGCGCGCGGAAGCGGATTTCCGGGCGGATCCCGCGCGGTACCGCTCCCGTCTCCGGGGTCTCTTGCTGACCGGCATTCTCCTGGTCGACTGGCCCATTATCCTCCTGTTGGCGGTGTGCATCGGATTCGGCGTTTTCGGGATTCAATCCCGGATCCTGTTCCCCTATGTCGCTTTCTGGGTCATACTCATCGTCCTGAGACCCCAATCGCTGTCGATCAGGCGTCTCGGGGAGAAGCGACTTCCGGAGCTGGACGGGAAGACCCATCCCGGCCTTTTCGCGCTTGTCCGCGAGACGGCGGAGGCGATCGGCGCGCCGCGCATCCATCGTGTCTATCTCATCCCAGACACCTTCAACGCCTACATGTCGGTTGTCCGCCCGTTCATTCCGGGATTGCGCCGCAATGAGTTGTTTCTCGGTTACCCGCTTCTCGTGACCGCCAATATCCGGACCCTTCGCGGCATTCTCACCCATGAGCTTTACCATGCTCGTCAAGGCGGCTTCTCTTTGGACGACGCGCTGTTCCATATCCGGAGATGCGTGGAGAACTTCGGCGTCATTCACGCTCTCACCAAACCGTATCTGCGCCGTTTCGACCGGTTGATGGCCCCGATCCAGCGCGCGCGTGAACGGGCCGCCGACCGCGCCATCGCCGAACGTTTTGGACTCAATCTGCTGCGGGAAGCGCTCGTTACGCTTGAATTGCGCGGTGCCGACGCGGCGGATTTCAACCGCTTCTTTCTCACCATTTACGAAACATGGAATCCCGAAGATTCCTCCGCCCCGCCGCCGGACATTGCCGCCGCGCTCCGCACCACACTCCGCGCGCCCCTTCCCGAAACGGAGACCCGCCGCCGGCTCGAACGCGCTCTGCGCGCCATCATTCCGCCGCTGGCGGAACATCCGACACTCGCCGACCGGACCATGACCACCCGCGTGGAGGAGCTGATGCCCTTCGCCGTTTCCGACACCTCCGCCTTGGAATCGGTCTTCGGTTCGGGTAGCGCGCTTGACGCAGTTGTCAACGCATGGCTTCAGCCGTTTTTCCTCGATTGGGCGAAGGCGTATCACAGCAAACGGGCCTCCGCCTTAGAGCGGCTTGAGGCGTTGGCCGCCGGAACGCCGACACCCGACACGATCATTGAGCGGATCTCCATCCTGCGGTTCCTCGACCGGCCGGAGGAAGCCGCCGCGCTTCTCCGATCCGCCCGCGAAAACGATCCCGCAAACCCCGCGCTCGAAACGGTGGACCTTGCCGACCGCCTCTCCAGCGCCCCTTCCGCCGAGGCGGGCGCGCCGTTCGCCGCCCGGCTGGAAACGCTTCTCACGCAAGAGCCGATGATGCGCGTCTGGGCGGAGGACCCGCTTTTCACGCATTATCTGGAGATCGGCGATGCCGAACGGATCAAGCGTCTGCTCGACCTCTGCCATCAGAGCGACAAACCGTTGGAGAAACGCTTGTTCGCGGAGCTGAAGCCGACTGACGATCTCTGCGCCTTGCCGATCTCCGACGCCGAACGGGAAATGATCCAAGCCTTCCCCCGCCGTTATGTCCGCGCGGTTTATCCCGTCCTGCGTAAACAGACCGGCACCGGCGTCGCGCAGTCCTTCTACGTCATCCGGCCGGGATGGCTCTACTCATCCGACATCCTCTGGAACCTGAACACGTCCGTCTCCGCCACCGTCATTCCCGGCAGGCGCGCCCTCTTCCGTCGGTTCGCCGAACTCGGCATCGAGCCGATCCCGATTTCCCGCCGAGGCAAAGAAGTGAAAAGATTAAAGGGTTAAACCCAGATTCCTCAGTTGGGTTCTCACGCGGAGGTGCGGAGAGGCGGAGAACCTACCGTTATCGATGTGGCAAGGCCGCCTCGGCCTTGCTGCAAGGGCGGGGGCGCCCTTGCNNTCATTTGTGAACGTTGGGAAAGTCAATTGATTTCCGGCGGCGGTTGTGCGACAATGGTTCCGTCCGTTTATGGATGTGGGAAAGACATTCACAAAGAAAGGTGCCGTATGAAAAATCTGGGTTGGCTTCATCTGTTGGCCACATTGGGAGTTGTTATGGGAGCATACGCGGAGACGCTGTCGGTTCAGTCGCCGGACGGTAAGAACGAGATCCGGCTGCTGGTGGGGGAGAACCTGCAGTATGCCGTTCTGCGGAACGGCAAGGAGCGGATCACGCCGACGCCGTTGAGTCTGACGGTGGACGGAAAGGGTGTGTTGGGTGTCCAGCCGAAGCTGAAGGATCAGAAGCGCCGGACCTGCCAGGGCGAGATCGCGACGCCGCTCTACAAAAAGGCG
>DBXN01000135.1 GCA_002309585.1 Verrucomicrobia bacterium UBA1211 | reverse complement strand
CCCCCATACGGCGACAATCGGGTTCGCCGGTTATCAGGGGACGGAGACATTGGTGGATTTCCCGGCCCTGATCAAACTGCCGGAGGCGGTTGACGGTTTCGCATACGCTGAAGCGGAGGCGGATGGGTCGGACCTCTACTTCACCGATTCAAGCGGGAACACGATTCCGCATGAGATTGACCGGTGGGACACTTCCGGTTCCTCCTACATCTGGGTGAAGGTACCGTCGCTCGACAGGGACACGACCATCACGTTGCATTGGGGAAATCTCTCGGAGGCGGAGGATGAACGCCTGCCTTCCGCCCGGACCTGGTCCGGGTATCTGGGCGTCTGGCACATGAATGTTGTGAACGGAACCGATCAGATCCCTGAACCGGATGCGTCGGATCATGGGTTTAGCGCGGCTCCCGGCGGAGCTTCTCCCGCAGAAATCGCCGTCGTGCCGGATGGCGTGGTCGGGAACGCTTGCCGGATCCAGCAACCGGGCAGTTGGGGGAACGGATTGGTGGTGCCGGCCTACTGGGATGTGATCGATACTCCGGCCGTCATGACCGTCGGTGGCTGGTTCTATGCCCATGAGAAGGCGAACTGGATGCGCTTTTTCACCGCGCAGAAGGGAAACGGTGAGGGTGTGGGTTGGGAGGCGTACATTGTGGGTGGAGACACGGCGTTGGTTTCCGCCAACGGGTCTTCCGGCTATCCGGGTTCCGGCGTGAACGTGCCCGATATCTTCAACACATGGGTTCATCTCCAGTTTGTCTTTCAACGCACGACGATCACCGTTTACGCGAACGGGCACGTTTGCGGGACGTTTGCGACGCAGGCCATTCTCCCCCGGAGCGACGGGCTTGGGTTCACGATCGGCAACAACGTGAATTTGACCGAATCCTCCTGGCGGGGATGCTGCGATGAGGTGCGCATGTACAACGGCGCGCTCTCCGCAGACCGGATCCAGGCGGAATATGACACCGCGAACGATCCGGTTACCTTCATCCTGGGCGGCGATGTCGGCCCGGCGCATACGGCCTACCTCTACTGCAGCGGCTATACGGGGACGGAGACCTTGACCAATTTTCCCGCGCAGGTCATCCTGCCGGATTGCGTGACGGGATTCAGCTATGGCGATGTTCTGGCGGACGGCAGTGACATCTGGTTTTTGGACGAGGATGGAAATGTGCTCGCCTCCGAACTGGACACCTGGAAGAGTAACGGCCGATCCTCCTTCTGGGTGAAGATCCCCGAACTGACGCGGGAGACGCGGATTACCGTCTGTTGGGGCGGCACGCCGCCGGCCGGGCGTCCCGATCCCGCCTCCGTCTGGTCAGAGTATGTGGGGGTGTGGCACATGGGCAAGGCGGACGGGGCGACCGGGACGGTCGAGCCGGACGCGACGGGGCATGGTCTTGACGCCGTGCCCGCCACCCATCCCGCCACCAATGTGATCGACGAGATCATATCCCGTTGGTCGGGTGATATCTCCCTGTTGGGGCAGTGCTGCCAGAACCAGACCTCCGCGAGCCAGTATCAGGGGAAAGGGTATAACGGGCTGAAAGTCCCCTCGTATGACGCCTACATGACCGATGCCTCGAAGTTGTCGGTGGGCGGGTGGTTCTACGCCGATAACCCCAACGGCTACATGCGTCTCTTCTCCGCCCAGAAAAGCAATCAGGAGGGCGTGGGCTGGGAGGTCTGGGCGAACAATTCCATCTCCTCGCTCGGGGTGACGGGATCGCGCGGTAATCATACCGCCGCGACGCGGAGTTTCCATGCGTGTTGGGTACACGTTCTCGTGGTGTACGATGACCAGCAGATCACCCTCTATCAGAACGGTCGTCCGGTCCTGAGTCAGACGGTCACGCCGATCGCCCCCAGGACGGACGGGCTCGGGTTCACGATCGGGAATGATGCGGACCTTGATGAGAACGGGTGGTGCGGGTGCTATGACGAGGTCCGGCTCAATGACGGCGCCCTTTCCGCGGATTGGGTCTACGCGGAGTATCTGACCCAGTATGCGCCCGCCCGCTTCCTCCGGGAGGTGCCGGCGGAGTCGCTGACCTTCGCCGATCAGTTGCCGTATTACGGGTTGATGTTCATGGGGGCATCCTATGCCGACGATAATGGGCTTCGGGGTGCGGGCAGTAGAAATCTTTATAGCTACGGGGAGGCATTGTTTCCCTTTGCGAATAAGGAAAAGACAGTAACCATACCGAGTCTCCACGGGTGCGCCGTTACGGTTCAGGATGGGGATGGAATATACGGGTCGGGGTTCGATTTCGGGTCCGGCGATTGGACCCTCCATACCCGGGTCCGGATGGCCGATCTGGAAAACGGGGTGGTTTGGAGTCTCGGCTCGTCGACGGACGGGAACTTCGGATTGGCCCTGGTCTCTGACGGCGCGGCGGGCGCCGCGCTCGTGCTGGTGAAGGGCCTTCAACCCATGGAAGGTTGCCGTCTGACGGTTTCGGTACCGGACGCGACGGTCGTCTACCACGATTATACGGCCGTTTTCCGGGCGGAGGAGAAGACGGTGGATCTGTTTGTTGACGGGGAACTGAAAGGGACCCTTCCCTATCCCGACTTCAACCCCGCAAACAACGGGTGGCAATGGTTCTCCATCTTCGGGGGAACCCAAAATCCCTTTGTGAACGGCGAGGGAATCCGAATGGACGATTTCCGGTTTTACCGGTACGCGCTGGGAACGGAGGAGATGGGTGTTCTGAAGAAGTGGGGCGCGTTTGATCCAACCGTGTTCCGGACCTTTACGGCAACAGTTTCGGCGGACACCGTTCTGGACGATCTGGAGTGGACTCCCGCCAAGCCGGTCAACGGTTTCGCGAAAGACGATATTCTCGCGATCACTTTTACGGCTCCCGGCAAGACGGTCGAGGTGAGAAGCTGGCCCATGATCGCCGGTATCATCGTCACCGGTTGCCCGGACGCGGCGTTCGGGAGTGCCGGGACGTTGCGGCTGATGGGAAACGGATTGAGCGGGACCGGATGGGTCCGGTTGACCGGCGGCGCGGCGTTTGACCAGAACGGGTTCGCCCAGGACCGCGTCCAGTCGCCCCGCATGGTGTTGGAGGAGTCCGGAATCCTCTGCAGTTCCGTCGCGGATGGGGTCAGTCGCGCGCAATTCTCCCGCGGGGTCGTGCTCTCGCCGGGCGCCACGGCCTATCTGGTGGCCGATGCCGAGATGGGGCTTGTCAATGTCGATTGGAGAACCATGTGGGTCGATCTCAATGGCGGAAGGCTGGTGAAGCGCGGGAGCGGAATCTGCTGGTGCGCCAATGCGGTCTTCTCCGGAGGCGGTACCCTTGAGATTCAGGAGGGTAACGTGACAATCGCCAAGAATGGGTTCTCCGGCGAGGCGACCGCAGTCGAGGTGGCGGAGGGGGCGGGCTTTGGGGTGGATATCTCCGGCTCGGTGGAGGCCTTGGCGGGCGCGGGGACGGTCACGGTCAGTGAGGGCAACACGTTGACGGTCGAAGGGCGCATCTCCGGTCAGTTGACGGTTACGGAGAGGGAGTCGCCCGATGCGGTTTTGGTCGCCGACGGCGTGACGCTGGATCTCTCCGGCAATACCGGGCCGTTTGTCCAGCCCGCCGCGTTAACTTGGCAGGGCAGGGTGAATGTCCTGTTGCCCGGCGATGCGTACGGTAGACGGATGCAATTGATCGCCTGGGAAGCTCCGCCGGATGATCCCGAGGTGACGTTCGTTGCGGACGAAACCGATAGGCCCGTCCATCTGCAGGTGAAGCAGGATGGCCTTTGGACGTTCAATCCGGCGACGATTATTCTGGTACAGTAAACGGACATCCCAGGTGATGGATGCCGGGAAAGGTTGACAAGGGTTTAGGATTTCATAATGATCACTTTTGTAAATCGAAATCCTTTTTCCGATCGTGGCGAGAGGACGTGTGTGGTATAATTGCTTATGTTGGATGTGATGAGGAGAAGTGAGGTGGGTTATGATGAGACAGATCGGCAGACGGGGATTCATGAAGGGTGTGTTGGCGGCGGGTGTGTTCCCGACCATTGTGCCTTCCACGGTTTTCGGCGCGGATGCGCCGAGCAACAAGCTGCAGATCGCGCTGATCGGGTGCGGGCGTATCGGCACGACAATGGACATCAGCGGGATCGCCCGTAATGATGATCTCGCGATGCTCACCACGGTCTGCGACGTGGATGCGGCGCGGCTCGCGAATATGAAGGCGGTGGCGGAGCACTATTACCAGCGCAAGATGGATCACCTCAAGCTGGAGATGGACTACCGCAAGGTACTGGACGATCTCGGCATTGACGGCGTGATGATCTGCA
>DBXN01000170.1:23272-23940 GCA_002309585.1 Verrucomicrobia bacterium UBA1211 | reverse complement strand
GAGGCGATTGTCGCCAAGGTTCCGCCTCCGAAATCGCAGGGCGCAGACGCGCCGCTGCGGGCATTGGTGTTCGATTCCGTCTTCGACATCTACCGCGGGGTGATCACCTATGTGCGCGTGGTGGATGGCACGATCCGCGCGGGCGACCAGGTCTCGTTCATCGGCAGCGGCCAGACAACCCTGCTGCGGGAGGTCGGGATTTTCAGCCCGGACCAGAAGCCGGTCGATGCGCTCTCGGCCGGACAGGTCGGGTATCTGGTCGGGACGATCAAGGATCCGGCGGACATCAAGATCGGCGATACCGTCACGCTGGTGAAGAACGGCGCGATCGAACCGTTGCCGGGCTTCCGCGAGGTACGGCCGATGGTCTTCAGCGGCATCTATCCGGTCAGTACCGATGAGTACGAGAAGGTTCGGACCGGCCTGGAGAAGTTGCATCTGAACGACTCCGCCTTCACGTTTCATCCGGAAAGTTCTGTCGCGCTCGGTTTCGGTTTCCGGTGCGGGTTTCTCGGTCTGCTCCACATGGAGATCGTGCAGGAACGGCTGCGCCGTGAATTCGGGCTGGACATCATCAGTACCCATCCGGCGGTCATCTACAAGATCCGGACGAAAGACGGGACGATGGAGGATATCGACAATCCCGTCCGGCTCCCGGATGTGACGCG
>DBXN01000170.1:16130-23233 GCA_002309585.1 Verrucomicrobia bacterium UBA1211 | reverse complement strand
CTTGGCGAGGTCATGCGGATCGTGCTGGATCGCCGGGGAACGCTGGGGGAGACCGAGAGTCTGGATGCGGTCCGTATGATGCTTTCCTGTACCCTTCCGCTGAACGAGATTCTGATCGATTTTCACGATATGCTCAAGAGCGTCAGCCACGGCTACGCCTCGATGGACTACGAGCCGTGCGGGTATCAGCCGAGCGACATCGTCAAGCTGGATATCCTGCTCAACGGCGAGGTGGTGGACGCCTTCTCCTGCATGGTGCATAAGGACAAGGCTGTCGCCCGGGGCCGGCAGATGTGCAAGGCGCTGGCCGAGACCATCCCGCCGCACATGTTCAAGATCCCCGTCCAGGCGGCGATCGGCCGGACCATCATCGCCCGCGAGGACATCCGGCCCTTCCGCAAGGATGTCTTGGCCAAGCTCTACGGCGGTGACGTGACCCGCAAGCAGAAACTGCTCAAGAAGCAGAAAGAGGGCAAGAAACGGATGAAGGAGTTCGGCCAGGTCAATGTCCCGCAATCCGCCTTTATCGCCGTCCTCAAGGGTACTGCGAAAGACGAGTGACCCCGATTTCCGCTTGTCTCCGCCTGCCGTTTATATCGCCGCGCACGGTTGTGCGCGGAAAAACGGAAGTTGTTTGGGCTCACATGTCATCGAGTGAGAGACATCCCATGCTGACATTCAGCGTACGCTTTTGCGGGTTCTTTTTGAAGAACGCCTCGACCTTTGCGGCAAGTTGAGCGGCATCATAGCGGTCGATGCTGCGTTTCACCTCGTAAAACGTGATTTTGCCCGCAGGCTCGTCCTCGCAGACGAGGTCGATCTCGTTTTCTCCCTTGCGGTCCCACCAGCCTTCGACATGAGTGAAAGTGCCTTCGGTCGCAAATTTCCAGACGAAATATCGCTCGAGCGCATACCCGCTGAATGCGTCAAAATCCCGGAGAACAAGATTTTCGAGGTCTTTCCGTCTCCCGAACTCAAGCCATGCACCGTACTTGAACACGAACCGGAACCAAAAGCGCAGAAAACAGTCGTCGATGCGATACGCGGAGTTGTGCGAACCCCTGTGTTCGAAAGCCGGTATCTGGCGCCTGATGATGCCATAGTCTTGTTCAAGTCTGGAGAGGTAGGTACCAATGTCCGGCCCGATGGATGTGGATAATTCACCGAATTTCGTTTTGCCGGCGGAAATCTCGGACAAGACGGAGAAAAACGTTGTGTGTTCACCGCCGAATTCTTCCGCAAGCAGGATCCTCCCTTCATCGACAAACGGAGATGCCTTGTCGAATACCGAGGCGATCATCTTCTCTTTTGTGTACGCCCTGTCGTCCATCAGCAGTTGGACGTAGCGGGCCACACCGCCGGTAATCGACCATAGCGCGAGTAAGTCTTTTTTTGTGTAGCCGGGCTTGCCGGATGCTAATATCTCCTTCAGAAGGAGAGTGGGAAATGCGGCAACCTTGAGATGTCCCGTATTGCGACCGTAAAGCGGCTCGGCCTTGTCGAAAAACACTTTTTTCATCAGTCGCGTCACGCTTCCGCATACGACAAGGTTGATCTTTGCGCTGCGGTGGTATGCGTCCCATAGACGCTGGACATCGCCGAATACGGCCGGGTTCACGCGGACGAACTCCTGAAACTCGTCTATCACAAGCGTGACGGGCCGAGTCACGGCAACCCGCAAAAGGCTTTCCAGTATCTCCGCGAAGGACCTCGCCTTCCCAAGCATAGGTGTGCCCAGTTGTCGCTCCACCTCGGACTGGAGCGTCTCGCAAAGGGTCGGTTCGCTCTGTCGCGTGATTAACAAATACACGAAGGTGTCCGCGCCGTCGCCAAACGCGCGCTTCATAATCTCCGTCTTGCCGATGCGGCGGCGTCCTGTCACAACGGTGAACCTTGCCCATTCATGAGAAGCTGCGCGAATGCGCCGAAGCGATGAAATCTCCTCTTCCCTTCCAAAGAAATCCATGTCCGTCTCCCTTTGTCGTGCCGTTTTCTAACTGCAGTGTTACTAACACTGGTGTCAGTTAGTGGATATAGTGTAGCGTTTCGCCGCGTCTGCCGCAATGGAAACCGAACGTTATTTTTGGTCTTGTCCAAGGGGGGACGGATGTGGCATACTTTTGGAAAAGCTTGTGTTGGGTTTTACCTAAAGGAGTAGGTTATGCGTTTGGGATATGTCACTGGTGCGGTGCTGGCGATGGGCGGCATGTGGGCGTCGGCCCTGACGGTCACCGAATGGAACAACACGAAATTGAACGATATCGCCGTGAAGGACGAATCCGGTGCGGTGATTGTCTTGGGGACGGAAGGCTCCTGGAACGATTCCGGAAACACGAAGGAGAAGGTGTTCGATGGCGATAGTGCCACCTTCTTCGATCCCCCGACGGCGGCCAGCCAGGCGGGCCCCTGCTGGGCGGGTATTGAGCTTCAGGAGGCGATGATCGTCACCCGCATCCGCTATTTCGGACGTACCGCCAACAAGGAGCGGATGTATGACTGTCTCTTCCAGGCCGCGAACGAGGCCGATTTCTCCGACGCGGTGACGCTCCATGTGACAAGCGAGGCGGACGGCTGGGACGGGACGAACTGGGGCGATGTCCATATCGCGAGCGAGGCGTCGATGACCCCCTACAAATATCTCCGGGTGCTGGCGCCGAACACGAGCGGGCAGCGGGGCGCCTACGCCGGCAATGCGGGAGAGGTCGAGTTCTACGGCGTGACGGAAGCGAAGTTGCTGGAGAAGTGGGGGGCGAAAGACCCCGAGTTCACGGCTACTTATGTGCTCTCGACTTTCTGCATCAACCACCATTTCTCCTTCGGCGTGGGCCAGTCCTCCCGGGTGCCGTTCTACGAGGTCCAGCGGAAACCGCATGACGCGGACGACTCCGCGTATGTGGATGTCGGGACGATTCCGTTCGCCTATGACGGATATACATCAAACACGACGCAGGGTTATCTTTTCCGTGATCCAACGCCGATCTACGGGCCGACGGACTACCGGGCGCGGGCCTATCATCCTACGAAAGGCGGCTCCGCCTGGTATGATATCGGAACGTTCACCCCGGAGAACATCGCGCAGGGAACCTGGATCGGCCCCAAGGGTTCGTGGGGGGATGATAACTCCACCGCCACGGACGGATCGAAGGCGTATGACGGCGATGTGGCGACCTTTGCCGATCTGCCTGGCACGAAGAACAAGGGTGGATGGACCGGATTGGATCTCGGCGCGGCGGTTCTGGTCAAAGGCGTTCGCGCGGTTGCGCGTAAAGGGTGGACCTCGCGGTTGGACGGGGCGATGGTTCAGGTCGCGACCGAGGTGATGCCCGATCCGAGCGGCAAATCCGACTACGAGTTTGTCGATCCCGTGACGCTCGGTACCTTCTCGGGCACCACCGAAAAGGCGGTGGCGGAGATCATTTTCGATGAGCCGGTGCTGGCCCGTTATGTCCGGGTCAAGTCGCCGGAGGACGCGACCTTCAATGTGGCGGATTTCGAGGTCGATCTGACGCCCGCGCCGCAATTCGCCCCGACCCTGACGGTCACGATGTCGAATCTCGAGGACGAGTATGCGGCCTTGAGCTGGAACCTGTTGGATCTGAATCTGAATCCGCGTGACTGGGTTGCCGTTTTCCGGGCGACCGGGCCGCAGGGACCGTGGACGGAGTTGACGGATTTGCCCGCGGACGCCACCACCTACACGGATGAGACGCTGGCGGTCGGTCCCCGTTACTACTACGGTGTGGCGCTTCGCCGGGTCATTGACAATGTCGCGTTTGACGGGCCGATGAGCGTTGCCAGTTACCGTCGCGGGCGGCGGCTGGACCGCGATCCCGCGGACGAGACGACGCTGCTGAATGGAATCACCCCGTTCACGACCGGAACGATTTGGAACAACAGCGGGAACGGCGCGCCGAAATTGTTTGACGGCGATATCGCGACTTATGCCGACCTCAACGAGAACGATGCCTTCATCGGTCTGGACATGGGCTCCGCCTACGGGGTGACGGCGGTCGCCGCGTATCCCCGTTCCGCATGGGCCTCCCGGTTGAACAATACGGTCATGTACGGTTCCAACGACTCTCCCTCTTGGGATAACGTTGAGCAGATCTCCCAGCCCATTACCTGCTCCTCCGATCAGGCGTGGACCAGCACCGTCGGGACATCGGATAATCTCTACCGGTATCTGGTGTTGGGCAAGCCCGAAAAGAGCAACTTCAACGGCAACCTCACCGAGTTGCGGATATACGGCTGGACCCAGGCCGACGCTCTCTCCGTTTTGACGGCGCCGTCGTATGTGACGTTGACCGAAGAGGGAACGACGGTCGTGTTGGAGTGGGAAGCCTGCGGCCGGGTCAATTCCTATACGGTCCGTCGCCAGGTGAACGATGGCGAGTGGCAGGATCTCGCGACGAATGTCAAGACCGCTACTTATACCGACACCTCCACCTCCTTTGACGGGACCCGTTACTCCTACCAGATCGTTTCGGTCGGTGACGGCAGTACCGCCAATTCGGATATCTACTCCATCGTTCCGTACGTGAAGGGTAACGGAACCGGCCTGTACGGTATCTACACGAAGAACTTCACCCATGCGTACGATCCAGCGGAGGAGGTTGCCTTGGAGCGTGTCGATTCTACCATCGATTTCGATTGGGGTGAGGGCGCGCCGGATGAGACGGTCGGCAACGACTACTTCCGCGTCACCTGGACCGGTAAGATCATCATCCCCTTCAATGGGAATTACCAGTTCCGGTTGAGGGCGGATGACGGTGCCCGGTTGATCATCGGCGATACGATCGTGGTGAACAACTGGTCTGATTCTACGGGTGCCTTTGAGGCGACGGCGACCGTCGCGCTGACGGCGGGCGAGCATCCCATCCGCGTCGATTGCGAAGAGCAGGTCGGCAATGCACGGTGCCAGCTCTACTGGGGCGGATGCGTTGATGAGGAGATTGTCCCCGCTTCGCAGCTGATTTCGGAGAAGGTTGCGGTTGATACGATTCAGGAACCGTGGCTCGGGACGCGGACCTTCGGCGGTCTGCTGCTCGGTCTGACAACCTTCAACGCCGACGGCAGCATCACGCTCAGCGCCGGTGGTCACGACACGTGGAACAGCCAGGAGGGCTTCCGCTACCTCTGGCGGACCGTGACCGGCCCCTTCACCTGCTCGATGAAGATCGACTTCACCAAGGTTCCGGTCGGATCGTCAAACGCCCGCGGCATCATCATGATCCGGAACGGCCTCTCCCAGGGCGAACCGATGTTCATGCCGTTGGCCGATGCACGTCGCCGCTGGAACGTGAAGATGCGTCCCGGTTCCTTGGCTGACGGCGTCGCGATCCAGGATGTCTATGGTTGGGACGAGAGTGCCGCCGACGTCTGCTGGATTCAGGTCCGCCGGAAGCAGGACACCTTCATCGTCTCCGTGAAGACCGCCGAGAATGACGAGTGGCGTGAGCTCTACACCTACACGGATGAGAACCATGTCTTCGCGAACGAGCTCTTCATCGGTCCGGCGGCCGGATCCGGCTCCGAGATTTCCCTGGGGTATGTGACGATCAGTGACTTCACCTTGGCGCGAGACGGCACGCTGATCCTTCTCAAGTAAGGAAAGCGGGAAAAGGGAGCGATATGCCCGGCCGCGTTTGATGCGTGATCAATGCCATCAAATGCGGCCGGTTCTTTTTGGGGGGAACGGAAAATGAAACGGGAATGGCTGTTGGGAATCGCGGTTTGCCTGATCGGGGTTTGGTGTCTCGCGGAAGAGACTTGGACGCTGAAGAATCCGGGCATCTGGAGCCGGGAGAAGGGCGCGGCGTCTTGGGTGGCGGAGGGGGACGGATATCGGGTCCGGAACACCTCGCCATCCTGCGATTGGTCGCTGTACGGTTTCGGACAATTGCCGGTCCAGCCCGGTGATGCGTTTGAACTGCGGTGTGAAGTGGGGCGGCATGGCCGGGAGGGGGAGGCGAACGGACAAATCTCGGTCATCACGCGGGACGCGGAGGGGAATGTTCATCAATGGTCTTACGCCTCCGTTTCCTGCCGGGCGGGTGAGACGGTGTGCAGCCGGTTTCTGGTTCCGTATGGTATCGCGAGCATCGAGCCCCGCCTGATTGGATATGGGATCTCGGATATCGATGTCCGGCAATACACGGTCCGTCGCGAGGGCCGCCGGGAGTTCGGCGCGGCTGGCGCGCGCGAACCGATCACCATCGGCAACGCCCGTTTGACCGTATCGATCGACAGCCGGACGGGTGCGTTGGCGGTGACCGACAAAGGGACGGGGAGAAAATGGCGGAGTGTGGCGGACAGCGGTTTGATGGTCGAGGAGGTTGCGGTCTCCCGCGAGGGGGAAGTGACGGGGTGTTTCGTGAATCCGGAGAACCGGGTGGCGTATCGGGTGGCGTTCGCGCTTGATGGCGAACGTCCCGAGCTGGCTGTGACCGTGAATGGGGAAGGGGAGATGCAGACCTTCCTCAACTATCCCGCGCCGTTCGCCACGGAGGCGGGGGAGCGGCTGATCGTTCCGATGAACGAGGGGATGGGGTATCCGGTTGAGGAGAAACACGAGGGGCTTCACCGATTGATCGCCTACGGCGGGCATGGCATCTGCATGGCCTTTTTCGGCGTGATGCGGGATGCCGATGGTTCGGGCTGGATGTGCATCCTGGAGACACCGGACGATGCGGCGATGAATGCGTACCGGCCCGATGGCGGTACCTGGGTGGCAGGGCCGTCATGGGAGGCGCAGAAGAAGCGGTTCGGATACGCGCGCAAGGCCCGGTATGTCTTCTTCCGGGAGGGGGGCTATGTTGCCATGTGCAAGCGCTACCGCGCCTACGCCAAACAGATCGGGCTGTTCAAGCCCTTCACGGAGAAGGTGAAGGAGCGGCCGATGGTGGACCGGCTGTTGGGCGCGGCCAACATCTGGTCGTGGGAGCCCGACAAGGTCGCCTTCGCGCGCGAGATTAAGGCGGCTGGGATCGACCGTTTCCTCTGGAGCGGCGGGGGTGATGACGGTGAGGTGAAGGCGCTCGCCGCGATGCCGGATGTGCTGGTCGGCCGGTACGATATCTATCAGGACATCTACTATCCCGAGC
>DBXN01000170.1:0-16074 GCA_002309585.1 Verrucomicrobia bacterium UBA1211 | reverse complement strand
AACTGGGCGGGACCGACCTCCAACGAGTGGCGGCGCGCCTGGGGGGTGAAGGCGCCCGACGGCAGCTGGACCCATTGTGCGATGATGTGCGACAGCCGGGCGCCGGCCTACGAGCGGAAGAATGTCTCGGAGGAGTTGGCGCACCGGCCCTACAACACCCGCTTTATCGATACGACCGTCGCCGCGCCCTGGTATGAGTGCTGGAATCCCGCGCACCCGATGACCCGTTCCGACAGCCGCCGCTGGAAGATGGAGCTGTTACGGATTCTGGGGGACGAGTTCAAACTGGTTGTCGGCAGCGAGACCGGCCATGACGCCTCGGTTCCCTTCTGCGACTACTACGAGGGGATGCTGAGCATCGGGCCTTACCGCGTGCCAGACTCGGGACGGGACCTCCGGCGGATCTGGACCGAGGTCCCGCCGGTGACCGCGAAGTATCAGGTGGGGGAGCGATACCGTCTCCCGCTCTGGGAGCTGGTCTATCACGATTGCGTCTGCGCCCATTGGTATTGGGGCGACTACAACAACAAGTTGCCTGCGCTGTGGAAGAAACGCGACCTCTTCAATGTTCTCTATGGCACGGTCGGGATGTACATGTTCTCCCGCAAACAGTGGGCGGAGGACAAGGATCGGTTCGTCGCCAGCTACCGCATCTCGTCCCCGGTTGCCCGCGCGACGGGTTACGCCGAGATGACCGGCCACCGGTGCCTCACGCCGGACCGGAAGGTCCAGCAGACCCGTTTCGCGAACGGGATCACCGTGACCGTCAACTTCGGCGACACGCCATACACATCCGGCGCGACCGTCATCCCTCCCATGGATTACCGCGTGGAGGGAATGTGAGAAGGTTAAAGAGGAGAACGGGGAATGGGGAACGGGGAACGGGTGATTATGGCATTGTGGAAATATGTCAGTTGCATTATGGCATTATGAAAATGATAAGGGAACAGGGAAGAGGGAATAGGGAAGAGAAACGAGACGAACGGCGGAGTGAAATTCCATAATGGCTTAATGTCATAATTTCAGAATGAACCCTCAACCCTCAACACTATTATAGGCTTGCACTTTCGCCGATCGATGGTAACATGGGGCGGCATGGAAACAAATAAGAGAAAACTGTTGCTGGTTGATGATGACCCCAGCTTATTGGAAACTTTAGGCGATTTCCTCGCGTTTGAGGGATATGCCGTGCAATGCGCCACCAGCGGTGAGGATGCGCTGGTCAAGATGCGCCCGTTCCATCCCGACCTGATCATTCTCGACATGAGTATGCCGGGCATGGGAGGGAAGGGCTTTCTGGACCGGATTACCCATCCGGAGACCGGCGTGACGCTCTATCCGGTGCTGGTCCTGACGGCGCGCGCGACGATGGCGGAGTATTTTGCGAACAAGAATATCGCCGGCTTCATCGCGAAGCCGTGTGACCCGTCCGATCTGTTGATGGAGATCGGACGGATCCTGTTTGAGACCTCCAACAAGCCGATCGCGACCCAGCAGGCGCGCCGCCGCCTGGTTGTGGCCGACGGCGATCCCGCGTTTCTCAAGACCCTGCGCGAGCAGCTGACCCAGGCGGGGTTTGAGGTCGTGACGGTCACAAGCGGTGGCGGTGCGCTGGAGGCGTGCGTCACTTACCGTCCCGACGCGCTGGTGATGCGGCTGGAGTGCGGGGACATGAGCGCGGATGAGGTCGTTGCGATGTTGAAACGGCTTCCCCATACGCGGCAGATCAAGCCCGTGGTTTACGGCATAGACCTGCCGGAAGCGCATCTGGAGCATGTGGCGAATCTCGCCATCCCGCAAACCAGCATGCTGAAGGATCTGACGGTTGACAAGCTGATCGACCGGGTGATGGCGGTGACCGGGGACCGGTAACCGCCGCGTGGAAGAGGTGGTTTTATGCGTTGTCCCAAATGTGGCTGCCAGGATGACCGGGTCCTCGACAGCCGTTCAGCCCGCGAAGGGGCGTCGATCCGCCGTCGGAGGCAGTGTCTGGCGTGCGATTTCCGCTTCACGACTTTTGAGGAGATCGTGAAGGAGGAGTTGCGGGTCATCAAGCGCGACGGCCGGCGCGAAGAGTTCTCGCGGTCCAAATTGGAGCGCGGCGTCCGCCGGGCCGCCGAGAAACGTCCGATCTCCGATGACCAGATCCGGGATCTGATCGATCGGGTCGTGATGCATTTCGACGGCGAGAGCGAGGTGACGGCGGACGATATCGGGCGCGCGGTCATGACGCTGCTGCACGATGTCGATGAGGTGGCCTATATCCGCTTCGCCTCAGTCTACCAGCGGTTCGATAACGCCGACCAGTTTGTCCGGACCATTCGCGAGCTGGGCGGAAAAGGGAAGCGCTAGCCGCTACCAGACGATGGCGCGGGATTCGAAGACGGGACCGTCTTCGCAGACCCGCCCGGTCCACTCTGTCCCGTCGGGCCGGCGGAGTTTTTGAACGCAGGCCAGGCAGGCGCCGACCCCGCAAACCATCCGCTTGTCGAGCGAGAGCCACCCCTTCAGTCCGTGCGCGATCGCGCGGTCTCCGACGGCGCGCAGAAGCCCGTCCGGACCGCAGGCGAAGAGTTCCATCGGCTCGGCGGCTTTCTCCAGAAGCGCGTCGAGCAGACAGGTCACCAGCCCTTCCTTCCCGAGCGAGCCGTCTTGCGTGGCGACCCGGACCTCCCAGCCGAGCCGGGTGAAGTCATCCCGGACGAGGATGTCGTCCGCCGTCCGTCCGCCGATGAGAACGATGCCGGTGCGGGGAAGACGGCTTGCGAGGAAACTGAGCGGCGCGACGCCGTAACCGCCGGCGATGAGGACCGGCAGGGCCGTGCCGTCGACCGGGAATCCGTTCCCCAACGGTCCCAGCACCTGAAGCGCGGTGCCTTCCGTCCATTCGTTCATCCGCGCGGTGCCGCGTCCCACGGTCTTATACAGCAGGCGGAGCGTTTCCCCCTCTGCGCCGTAGATGCTGAAAGGCCGGCGAAGGGCGCTGGCCTCGATATTCGGCAGGCGGAGGTGGACAAACTGCCCCGGACGGCAGGCGTCGATGAAGGCGCGGGGCATCCGGATCTCAAGGGTCCGGTATCCCGGCGCGATCAGGGTTTGACGGAGAACGTGGCCTTGCGTATCGTACATGATCACACCTCATTTCGGGAAATTCGGCGGAAGCGGGGGACCTTCCGGCGTCAGGACCGATTGGGCCGTGACGTAGTCGGGGCGGGATTTGACCCGGCGGAGTTCGGCGTTCACGGCCGTTGCGGCATCCATCTGGCGGTCCACCGTCAGCTTCTTCTGGAGCTGCTGCAGCTGTTCGATATACTTTCCGGTGGTCTTGATGATCAGCTCATACCGCTCGATGTCGATGTCCTCGCGCTGGCGGATGAAATTCAGGATCAGGGCGCCCAGTTCCGGCGCATTCTGGGGGATGTCCGGATGGCTGATCGACCGTTCCGCCTCGAAACGGTTGATCTCGTCCTTGACACACTCCCAGCCGCTGTAATCGCCGGCCTTCTGGTAGGCGTCCATCTGTTCCGTCAGACTGGTGAGGTAACGGTCGATCCACTCGTTCTTCTTCTGGGCGATGACCTTCTCCAGATCGGTGATCTCCTTTTCGAACCGGGATCGCAGGACGTTCATCTCCTCGATTTGGTTCGCGATGGCGGTCGGGACCAGAACCTGCGTGGGACCGATGAATTCGCTGTCGGCAATGTTGGCGGCGGCGTTGGCCGCGGTCACGACCGCCTCGGCCTCGACCTGCTGGGATGAGGATTTGACCCGGCGGATCTCGGCGTTCACCAGCGAGGCCATATCCATCTGGCCGTCCTGCATGAACTGCTTCTGGAGATCCTGGAGGTCATTCACATACTTCTTGTTGAGGGTGACCAGCTTGCGGCTTTCGTTCAGCTTCTGATCGGTCAGGGTCTGCCTGAACTTGTGCATCAGCGAGTCCAGATCCGGGGAGACGCTGTTGGAGGCGGTGCCCTTCTGAAGCCGCTGTTCCTCATGGAAACGGTTGAATTCGCTGCGGACCACCTCCCAGCCGTCGAAATCGCCCGCCGTTCGGCACTGTTCCATCAGCTGCTCCAGCTGGTGAAGGTATTCCTGGGGCCAGGCCGCCTCAAACTCCTGATGTTCCGTGTTGATCTCGGCCAGCTGCCGGGCGTATTCCTCCTGCTTTTTCTTCAGGTCGTCCGGGAGGTTGACGCTTTCCGGTTTGTCCGGCGGGGGCGCGGGCGGAAGGGTCGTATACCAGTCGGAGAGATTCCGGTTGTCCGGCAGGATCCAGGAGGCGTATTGGTTGAGCGCCACGTTCACACCCGGCAGCTGGTACGCCTCGTAGGCGGGCCGGTAGGCGGCCAGCACGGGGGAGGGCACCGGGTCTTTGGCGAAGTACCGCGCGATAAAGGGGAAGCTGGCGAGGTAGAGAATCAGCATGCCGAAGCTGATGGAGAGGAAGACGAAGAGATCGGACCGGACGGTGTGGCGGCGGATGATCCGCCGGATGTCGGCGATGTCGGGATCGTCCGGCGCGGCGAAGTTGATCAGACTGTCGCACATCATCGTCGCGGTGTTCCACTCCCGGTTCCGGATGGCGCGGCGGGCGTGGGCGAGATCCCGCTTGAAGGTCAAGCTGGGAATCTGCTTTTCCTCCTCCTCGAACAGGTGCGCGTCTTCGGAAAGCTCGCGGAGTTGGCGGATGAAGGCCTTCGCGCGTTCGAAGTTCTCCGCCCGCATCTCGATCGGGATCTGCTCGCGGAGCTGTTCGCGCTTGGTGATGCACCGTTCCGCCTCGTTGCGCAGCCGCTGGATCTCCGCCAGATACTGACGGCCGGAGGGACCCGCCGGCTCAAACCCATGGACGCGTCCCGCATAGGAGATGATCCGCTCGTAGCGGTGCTGGAGCATCGCCTCGCGCATCTTGCCGATCAGTTGGAGGATGGTTTCGTAGGCGCGCGCGTCCGCGCCGCACGTCCCGCAATACTGGATGCCGAAAAAGGTGTCCGCCCCGCATTCGGGGCAGTGCTCGGACCCGTCCCAGCCGCACTCGGCGCAGTATTTGGTAGTGAGCGGGTTGATCGCGTCGCACCATTTGCAGTGCCAGGTCGTCTTGACGGTCGGGGTCTCGATGTGGGTCTTGTTCTGGACGTTGTGCAGCGCTTCGTTGAAGGCGGCGGCGGAGGGCCAGCGGCTGCTCCGGTCGGTCGCGAGCGCCTTGATCACCACTTCGCGCAGGGCGACCGGGACATCCTGCTCCCGGAAATAGCGGGGATTCTGTCCGGTGAGGGTGAAATAGAGGAGGGCGCCCAGTCCGTAGACATCGGCCCGCTCGTCGGAGAGCGACGCGTCCTGCTCCTGTTCCGGCGCGCCGTAGCCCAGCGAAAGCAGCTTCTCACCCGGAACGGTGAGTTTGGACTCGTCGCGGTGCATCAGCCGCGCGAGCCCGAAATCGACGATCTTCGGCTCGCTGCTCTTGTCGAGCAGGATGTTGCTCGGCTTGAGGTCGCGATGGATCACGCCCACCGTGTGGGCGTAGGCGACGGCGCGGCCGATCTTCAGGATCAGCTCGATGGCCTCTTCCGTCTGGAGCGGTCCGTGCCGGGCGACCATCTGGTCCAGCGTCAGGGGCGGATTGGGCTGGGTCAGCCCGCCGGGGATGTTCTGCGCCTGGACGGCGGGATTGTCGGGCCCCGCCACATACTCCATCACGATGAACGGACCGTCCTCGTCTTCGCCGAGTGCGTAGATGTGGACGATGTGGACATGGCTGAGCGTGGCGACGGCGCGCGCCTCCTGAAGGAAACGTTGCCGGAGCGAGGGGTTGCGCTGGGCCTGCTGGTTGAGCCGCTTGATCGCGACGAATCGGCCGAGCCGACGGTCGCGGGCCAGATAGACGATGCCCATGCCGCCGTTGCCGATCTTGCTGTAGATGGTGTACTGGTCAAACAGCTTGTCGTTCATCGGCTCGTCAAAGGTCGGCTTCTCGCCGGGGACGATCCGGACGGTTTGCGTCGTGCTTTCGGCATCGGCGGAAATCCGTTCCGTCGGCGGTGTCCGCTTGGGTTTGTCGGATTCCGTCTCGGGTTGGATTTGGATACGGTCTGTTTGTGCTTCGCTCACGGAAACTCCACCGGAAAAAGGTTAGGGACAGCCGCAGACGCGGTCGATCAGCGCCTCGAAAGCGGTGTCGTGTTCGACATCGAGAATGCCCATCTCACGCCGCGCGTTTTCGACAGAATCCGAGGCGTGGGCGGCGTTGACCATGATGTTCGTTCCGAATTCCCGGCGGATCGATCCGGGCCGGGCTTTGTTCGGATCGGTCGAGCCGAGGATGTCGCGGATCGTGTTGATGGCGTCCGGTCCGGCGTAGACGATGGCCAGGCATGCCTCCGAACCCGGCTGCGCCCGTTCCTCGGGCGGGGTGTCGGAGGGCTTGCGGCCGGTCATGAACGCGACAATCTTCTCAAACTCCTCTTCGGCGAAGAGGGGGGCGAGCCGGTCACAGAGATCACCGAGCGCCGCGCTGTCCACTTCGAAGCCGAATTCCCGCGTCAGCGCCTGGGCGGAACGCTCCGCCCCGAACCGGCCGAAGACTTTTTTGAGGCCTTCCCGGACGGGTCCGTAGAAGTTTTCGGCCTGGGCGACGGACATCGCGAACTTCTTCATGCCGATGATCCGGAGGCCGGAGCCGGAGAGCAGGTCGATGATGCATCCCGCGCGGAGGGAGGGTTGCCGCCAGTTGTCCGGCTTGAGCATCACCAGCGACTCCTGAACGGCTTCGCCGCACGGGAGATCGACCGCGTTGCGGATCAGCCCCGCGTCGGTCTCAAGATACCCGCGCCAAATCCGGAGCGTGTCGCGCACGGCCTGTTCGGTCTCCCCGATCAGGACCGCCGGTTCAAAAAAGGTGACTTCGCCCGTGGCCGGGTCCTCGACCCAGTCGCCGTAGGTGTCGCGTACCGTCTGGCCGCCGCAGGTGGGGCGGAAGCCGCCGGTCACCGCCGCGATTTTCCGGATGGCGTCCTCACCCTCGAAGAGCAGCAGGATCGAGCGGGCGGGGCGGCCGGTTTCCGGGTCGGGCCGGTAATGGCGCCGGACGTAAGCGGCGAGGAGGCGGCCCTTCTCGGGATCGGCGGGATCGGCGGTCTCCAGATAGGCCGCGAAGGCCTCCGCCAGTTCAGCCGAGGCACCCACCATGCGCGCGCCGACCAGTTTGAGATCGGTCCGGGCGAGATAGCGGGCGAGGATACCGCCGGTACGGGATTTACGGATCGGGTAGGGGTTGATCAACACAAAAGCCAGTTCGTTCGTCATGCTTGTTCCTTTGCTCCTGCAGTCTTCGGTTTCCGTGGCTGGGCGGGTCGGATGAAAGGGTGCCGCTCCAGCGTTTTGAGCCAACGCAGTTCCCGGCGGCGCATGGCGCACCGCTCGGGCGGGGTGAGGTCGTCCGATCCGGTCAGATGGTCGCATCCGTGCGCCAGATACAGAAGGATCTCCTGTTCAAGACTCCACCCTTTCCGGACCGGCGCTTTCCGCGCCGCCCATTCGAGATCGACAAACAGTTCGCCCTGCAGCCCCTCCGGTTCCCCCGGCAGGGGGTCGTACCGCTGGGTGATCACATCGGTCGGGCCGTCATGTCCCATGATCGCTTGGTTGACGGGCGCCATCGCCGCGTCATCCAGCAGATGGACGACAACCTCCTCCCACGCCGGCGCGTCCGGCTCGCGCCGGCGGNNG
Organism: Verrucomicrobia bacterium UBA1211; assembly: GCA_002309585.1. GTDB lineage: Bacteria > Verrucomicrobiota > Kiritimatiellia > RFP12 > UBA1067 > UBA1211. The sequence continues at coordinate 8,346 of DBXN01000170.1, read as the reverse complement.
GGCCAGCTCCGCGAGTTGGCGGATCTGCCGCCGCAGACCGGGGAGATCAATCGGGATCGTCTTCTGCCTGTTCCGGATCACGATTCTCATGCCGGATTTCCTTGGAACGAGAGGCCGGTGAAGAGGATGTTGCAGATGTGGTCGGTAACCTGTTCCAGCCACGTCTCCAGCGGGGTGCCCTTCGGGCAGTAACGGAGACGCCACGCGGGTTTCGCGATGGCGTAGATGGCGCACTGCGCGTGCACCGAACTGAACCAGAGGTTGATCTCGGTCTCGGTCGGATGCTTGAGTCCCATCCGCAGCAAGGCGGTGAACTTGTCCCGCAACGGGATGATCAGCTGTTTCTCAAACGCCTGCGCGACATCGCTCGGCAGGGAGGCCTCGTGGCCCATCAGGTGGGCGATGTTGCGCAGGGGCGGCTCTTCGGCCGCGCAGATGATCAGGATCTGATGCACCCAGCGCCGGATCGCCTCCCGCCACGACGCCTCGTCGGTGATCGGCGGGAGCGGTTCCGTCAGGTCCGGGATGCTTCCCTCGAAGAGGCTCAGCACAACCTCCTTGTAGAGATCGTGCTTCGACCGGAAATAGTAGTTGACGAGCGCGACATTCACGTTTGCCTCCTGGCAAATCATCCGCGTGGTCCCGTCCCGGAAACCCTTCTCCGCGAAGACCCGGGTTGCGGCCTGGAGGATTTTTGAACGGGTGGATTGATCGGATTGCGCGTGTGTCTCGCTCGTCATGTTCGGACTCCTTATGCGCGGGCCATCATATCGGCGACCAGTTGGGTGAACCGCCGGGGATCCTTCAGCGCGGACCCCTCGCTCAAGAGCGCCTGCCCGTACAGCAGATCGACATAATCCTTCAGCTTCGGATCGTCACGGTCCGCCGCCAGCATCGCCTTCATCCGCTCCAACAGCGGGTGCGCGGGGTTCAGCTCCAGCAGGCGGAGCTGCTTGGGCACCTCCTGTTTCATCGCGCGCATCATCCGCTCCATGCTGGCGCTCATCGCGTTCTCGTCCGCCACGAGGCAGCACGCCGAATCGGTCAGCCGCGGCGAGAGGCGCACCTCTTTGATGTCCTCCTTCAGCTGCTCCTGGATAAACGCGATCAGCGGCTTGTAATCCTCGGTCGCGTCTTCCAGCTTTTTCTTCTCCTCGGCCTTCTCCTCGTCGGAGCCGAGTTCGAGGGTGCCCTTGTCGATCGGGATCAGCTTCTTGCCGTCAAATTCGCGCAGGTTGTCGACGATCCACTGGTCGATCGGATCGACAAAGAAAAGCACGTCATAACTGTGTTTTTTCAGCGCCTCCAGGTGGGGCGACTGCTTGGCCGTCTCCAGATCTTCGGCGATCAGGTAGTAGATGTCTTTCTGGGATTCGGGCATCGCGTCGACATACTCCTTCAGGGTGATCGGCTTGGCGCCGTCGGTGAAGGAGGAGGGATAGAGGAAGAGGGCCTTCAGCTTGTCGGCGTTCTCCCAGTCGGAATACAGCCCCTCTTTCAAGACCCGCCCGAAGGAGGAGAAGAAGGTTTCGTACGCCTTCCGGTCATCCTTCTGGATGTCCGCCAGCGTCGAGAGGATCTTGCCGGTGATGTTGCTCTTGATCTTGCGGATGACGGCATCGTCCTGAAGCATCTCGCGCGAGACGTTCAGCGGGAGGTCGCTCGAATCCACCACGCCTTTGACGAAACGGAGGTAGTCCGGCAGCAGCAGGTCGAAGTCCGCGCCGATGAAGACATTCCGGACATAGAGGTTCAGCCCGAACTTCTGGTTCGGCATCAGGAGGTCGAACGACGCCTCTTTGGGGATAAAGAGCAGCGCCTTGAATTCGACGGCACCCTCGACCGAGAGGTGGATCGCCTTGAACGGCGCGACGTGGTCGTGCGTCAGGTGGGTGTAGAACTCGTTGTACTCCTCCTCCTTGATCTCGTTCTTGGGTCGCTTCCAGAGCGCCTTCATGGTGTTGAGCGGTTCGGCGTCGTCCTTGGGCGGATCGCCGTTCTCCCCGAAGCGGATCGGATAGGCGATGAAGTCGGAATAGCGTTTGACCAGCTCCCGGACGCGCCACGCGTCCAGATACTCGTCCATGCCCTCGCGGAGTTTGATTTCGACGGTCGTGCCGGGCTTGTCGCGCGCGGCATCCTCGATGGTGTACTGTCCGTCACCGGTGGAACTCCACTTGTGGGCAGTCTCGTTCGCGCCGCGCCGCCGGGTGATCACGGTGACCTGCTCGGCGACCATGAACGCGGCGTAGAANNTAGAAGCCCACGCCGAACTGGCCGATCAACTCGGGCAGGTTGGCCTCTTTCTTCTCCGCCAGCGCCTGGGTGAAGGCCTTCGTCCCGGAACTGGCGATCACGCCGAGGTTCTTCTCCAGCTCCTCGGCGGACATGCCGATGCCGTTATCGACGATGGCGAGGGTCTTGTCCTCCTTGTCGGCGATGATGTCGATCTTCCACTCCGGGTTGTCCTCGGTCAGGCTCTTGTCGGTCAGGGCCAGGTATTTCGCGCGGTCGATCGCATCCGAGGCGTTCGACACCAACTCCCGTAGGAAGATCTCCTTCTTCGAGTAGAGCGAGTGGATCACCAGATCCAGCATCTGCTGGATTTCTGCCTGGAACGTGCACGTTTTCTTTTCCATGATGAACGAATACTCTCCTTCAACGGTTTAATCCCTGCTCCGGCCCCCGATGAGGCCGGCGCGGAAGAGGTAGTAAAGCAAGGTGAGCAGCGACGAGAACGCCGCCGCCAGATAGGTCAGAAAGGCCGCGTTCAAAACCCGTCCCGCGTCGCCCGCCTGGTTTGGCGAGACGATGTTCGTGGTCAGGAGTTCCCGTTTGGCGCGGGCGCTGGCGTCCCACTCGACCGGGAGGGTGACCAGCGCGAAAAGCAGGCCTACCGCGAACAGCGCGCATCCCGCGATCAGAAGCGGCTTGATCTGCAAGGCCAGGCCCGCGAAGAAGACCCAGACCGAGAGGTTGCTGCTGAGGTTGGTGATCGGGACGAGCGCCGAACGCAGGTGGAGCGGGGCGTAGGCCTGCGCGTGCTGGAGGGCGTGGCCCGCCTCGTGGCAGGCGACGCCGATGGCGGAGAGCGAGTTGCCGTCATAGACATCCGGCGAGAGGCGGAGGACCTTCTTCGACGGGTCGTAGTGGTCGGTCAGGAAGCCGGAAATCCGCTCGATGGCGACATCGTTCACGCCGTTCCGGTTTAACATCAGCTGGGCCGCCCGCGCGCCGGTATAACCCGAGTGGGTCCGCACTTTGGCGTATTTGGCGAAGGTGGTTTTGACGCGCCATGAAGCGAACGCCGCCAGGGCCATGCACGGCAACATCATCAGCATATAAAGTGGATCAAACCGCATCTTGTTGTTTCTCCTTCCGGGGCATGGCCATGTAGGGTCGGCCCTCCCCAAAAAACCGTATTCAGTATGCCATAAAACGCGTGTTTAGACAAATGTAAAATGGGGGAGAGGAGTGACGAGTGACGGGTGACGAGTGACGAGAGGGGGAGGAAAATGAAAAATGAAGAATGAAAAATGAAAAGATAAGGGAACAGAAGTCTGATGTCTGAAGTCCGAAGTCTTGTGGCTGATGTCCGATATTCTAACCACCTAACCACCCAACCACCTAACTCAACGTTTCTTCAATTCGCAATTGCGCCGGGGGACGATCCTCGGTATACTATCGGGCTTTCTCTGAGGAGTAGAAGCAATGAGCGAAAAAAAAGCGTCGATGGCGGATTTTGAAGAGCTGCTGACCCAGCAGATGCAGAGTTATAAAAAGGGGTTCAATCCCGGTGACCGCGTGAAGGGCACGGTGAGCGCGATCAATGACCACTATGTGACGTTGGACGTGAACGCGAAGCGGGAAGGCCTTGTTCCCGTCGAAGACCTGACGCTGGCCAACGGCGAGTTGCGTTGCGGGATCGGCGATACGGTTGAGGTCATCTTCTCCGGGATGCAGGGCGGGGCGTTTCTCTTCACGGGCAGCTTGAACGCGAAGCAGGTGGTTGACCGGACCCTGGCGGACGCCTTTACCCAGAAGATGCCGATCGAGGGGACGGTTGAGAAGGAGATCAACGGCGGTTATGAGGTGACGGTCGCCGGACAGCGGGCGTTCTGCCCCTTCTCCCAGATCAACCTCTTCCGGCAGGAGGATGCCGAGTATGTCGGCCACACCTTCAATTTCCTGATCTCGGAGTACAGCGAGGATGACCGCGGGGTGAATGTGATCGTGAGCCGCCGGGCGGTGCTGGAGCGGGAGCGTGAGGCGCAGCGGCAGGAACTGGTTGACGATTTGTACGTCGGGATGGTCGTGACGGGGACGGTGACCCGTCTGGTCGATTTCGGCGTGTTTGTCGAGCTGGGCGGCGCGGAGGGGTTGATCCCGCTGAAGGAGATATCCTGGACGCGTGACGTCAAGCCGGAGGATGTGGTGAAGGTGGGGGACAAGGTCGATGTCCTGATCAAGGAGCTGGACTGGGACCGCAACCGCATTTCGCTGAGTCTGCGCGGCGCGCAAGGCGATCCGTGGAACGACGCCGTGGCGAAATTCCCGCAGGGAACCGCCTTCACGGGGAAGGTGACCCATATCGAACCGTTCGGCGCGTTTGTCGAATTGATTCCCGGCGTGGAAGGTCTGATTCCCGTCAGCCGACTGGGCCGTGGCCGCCGGCTCGCCTCGCCGAAGGAGGTGTTGAACCTCGGCGACGCGATTCTCGTGGAGGTTGACAGCGTGGATCTCGACCGCCACCGCTTCAGTCTGAAGCCGGTCGATGAGCGGCTGAAGGCGCTCAAGCCCGGCGCGATCGAGCCGGGCGCCAAGATGGAGGGGCTGGTGGAGTCGGTGCAGGCGTTCGGCGTCTTCGTCCGACTCTCGGAGGAGAAGACCGGTCTGCTGCACGCCAGCGAGACGGGCATCCCGAAGGGAACCGCCCAATTCGGCAAGATGGAGCATCAGTTCCCGGTCGATTCCAAGATCGAGGTCGTCGTCAAGTCGGTGGATGGGGACCGCATTTCGCTGACCCTTCCCGCCGAGTGGGAGAAGCGGCAGCAGGCCGATGAGGCGAACCATGACGTCTCGACCTGGCTGAACGACCAGAAAGAGGCGTCCGGGGCCTTCGGGTCGCTGGGCGGCCTCTTTGACGGCTTGAAACTCTAACGGTGTTTCGAGGGCGGAGGGCGACCTCCGCCCCTTTTTGACGATGCAAGCGATTCTCTCTCCCGCCGGTTTGATCCGCCTTGAACTCTCGGTCGAGACCGTTTGGGTCGGGACAACTGTCTACCCCTCGGTCGCGGTTTGGCGGGCCTGGTACGATGGTCGGCCGGTGCTCGCTACCTCCTTCTTCCGCCTCGCCGGACGGGGAGAGCCCATCGCGTATGGGATGACGCTGACGGGGGTACGCGACCGGTCGCCGGAGCGGGCTGCCGTGCCGAGCACCCTGTGCGACGCGCATTGGGTTGACCGTTCCGGGCGGGGGTTCACCGTCACCTTCGCGCTGATCGACCAACGGCCGGATGAGGCCGATCCATTCCGCCTTCCCCGGCTGGTCTGCTCGTGGGCGATCAAGCCCGACGAATCTGCGGAGGGGTTGGCGGACGAGAGTTTCATCGCCTTTCCCGACGGTTCGCAGCTGATTCAGTCCGACGCGGGGGATGCGCCGATGAGTCTCTTTTCTCCCGACGGGAAGGTGATCGCGGTCCACCGGCGTCCGATGGCCGGGCAACTTCTCTTTTTCGACCGGCCCGGCGACCTGGCCGTCTCCCGGACTCCGCTGATGGAAAAACAGGAGGTATGGGAGGTGGCCGATCCCCGTGAGGCGTTGACCGAACTCTTCTCCGTCGCGCCGTTTCTTCCCGCCGTGCCCCATGAGACCCGTTTCCTCTGCGGGGGGCTGACGCCCGCGTTCATGAAGGCGTATGCCTGGATGATCGGGGCGGGGGATTCCTGCGGGATGAGCTGGATGATGCGGGGCGAGCCGGGCGGGTATGCCGTCTTGGCGCGGTGTGCCGCGGGTGTCTGGCGTGTCGCCTGCGCCTCCGCCACCGAACGGGTTTTGACGGTCCGGCTGGAAGACCTGATGCGCCGGACGCCCGGCGCGACACCGGAGGACACTGTCCGCGTCGAGCTTCTCCGCGATCCGAATAAGAGCGAGGGGACGGTCGGGTCGGTCTCCGAAACGTTCGACGCGGTCGCCTTTGACGCCAAGATCGTGCTGGAGGTCAAGGCGGGCGGGGGCTTTTTCATTACCGTGAGGGAGAATGAAAAATGAAGAGAGAAGAGATAAGGGAACAGGAAGTGGAGGCTCAACGGTAATAGGGAGGGGCAACGTCCCCGTTGCCCATTTCCCTTCAACCGAAGTCNNATTCTTCTCTCTTCACTCTTCATTTTCATTCGTCAGCCGCCGTTGGTTTACCGTGTCCCAGCGGACACTTGCTCCGGAGGACGAGGTGACGGTCAACGCCCCAGTCGTCTCGTCCAAGGCAAATGTGACCGTGTCGCCAATGGGGAACGAAACTATCCTTGAGTGGTGGTCGAACAGAATCTGTTGCCCGTTTTCCTCCAGCCGGTTTACATTCAGCCTCCGTCCCTGACCATTCAAAGTGTAGTCTTTACAATATACGAGTGTTCCCGAAGCGATCTTTCGCGTTGAGAATCGGACGGGGTAGAGCGGCGAGCGCGCCCACTCGTTCGTTCCCATTAAGACGACGGCCCGCAATTGGTTTGTTCCGAACGGAGACATATCGAACAGCGGTTCTCCTCCGAACTCCCACAACAGATTCTCCCCTGGTGGCAACATCATAACATCCCCGCGTACACTCGTGTACAGGTAATTCAACGAGGCTTCATCTCGTTTCGGTAGAACACCCATTAAGGTAAAACGTCGTGTCTCATCATCATTGTTAAGTTCAAAGAACAACTGATTTCGCAATGCCGAAAACCCACCTGCGAACATTTTATAAGTCCGCTGTGTCCCGTTAGAGATAGCTATGGAAAATGGATAATCCTCTTCGTCAAAATAGACCGTGTTCGTCGGCACCGTCATCCGCACTTCCACCTCTCCGGCGAAAACTGCCGTCACCAATGCGATAAACGAAATAAAACCAATCCTCATTCTTGACCTCCTTCCGGCGCGACTGATGCCCGCGTTCGAAAATTGATTTTCTCAATCTCCGCTTGTGCCCCCTGCACATGGGAAAGCCCGTGGTTGTACGGGAAGTTATATCCCATCAAAGCTTCCGGATTGTTTTTGATATGGTTTCCTTCCCAGTTGCCTCCGTTTTGTTCCCGAACTAGCAAATGCATAAGCTCGTGCGCGATAACCCATCGTAACCGGTTAATGTATTCTTCTTTAGTATAATGGCGGTAGAGCTTGGTGGTTGGCCCCTCCTCTGCGATTGCTACCATCGCCACTACTGCGCCAGACTTCTGGTAATCGACAGCCGAACGGAATTCCGAAAAGGCGTTTTCATTCTTGACCTGCGTTGCAAATACAGATCTATCGTTGGTATCAGGTATAATCTCCAATAAACGATCAATCAATGCAAGTTTGACGAATTTTTCCAACAAAGAGTTTCGCTGGGACGGGAAAAACTTATGGGCAAAAAACAATGTGTCGTGCGTATAGATATTATCATACAAGATTTCTTTCGGTAGCTTTTTCTTGAATCGGACATCACGCATGACAAAGCCGTCGCCAAGAAATGGCGTCGAACCGAGTTTGCGATTGTAAATCTCGCCGTGGTAACGGTAGGCATGTTCCACGGAAAGCGTACCGTCGGTACTTTGCAGGGGCGGCCCGTCAAAAGAGAATGGCGTGAAGACCCAGTACATGCGGAACCCCAAGCCCCGTTCCGGATCGGCGAAAAACGCGTACACCGGGTTAAGAATATCCTCTTTCAGATTGATTTCCGATAACGTGAAATTGGGATTGACGATGGGGGTACCCTCAATCCCGGGAATGACCTCCACCTGAACCAGAAGTTCCTTCTCTGCAAAGGAGAGCCGCGTTGGTCCCGTTGTGGGACAGTCAAAGAAGAAACCCCTATACTCCTCGCGGACCGTCAATCCGTCTCCGGATGAGGCATGATGAAGTATGGCGTTTGTCCTTGCCGATCCGAGCGATATCGGCTCGCCATCATCATCCAAGCCGCCGGGCGGATCACCGAAAGAAAACCGCGCACCAAAAAATATGACACAGAATGTGCAGTAAAAGGCACTACGCATTGAATTATTTGTATTTTTAAATCTCATTTTTTGAAAAATAGGGAAAACGATCCCGGAAAGCAACCAAAAATAGCAATCGATTTCCGGTGCCCGGTTTTCGGTTGACGGCGGAGGGGATTT
>DBXN01000139.1:43463-46815 GCA_002309585.1 Verrucomicrobia bacterium UBA1211 | reverse complement strand
CCGGAGAGGAAGCCGTTGTAGATCACCCGCTCAAGGACATCGACATACTTCGCGTCACCGGTCATCAGGAACATCCGCTGGTTCCAGAAGGCGTTCGCGATCGCCGCGCAGGTCTCCAGATAGGCCGACTCGTTCGGCAGCTCATAGTTGTCGCCGAAGGCCTCACNNTGGCGGTGCGCGCCGATGCCGCCGTTCAGGTGGAGCTTCTTGGAGACGACGTTCTCCCAAATGGTGTTGATGGCCTCGACATAGGAGGGGTCACCGGTCAGGGCGGCGACATCGGCCATGCCCGCGTAGAGGTAACCGGCGCGGACGGCGTGGCCGACCGCCTCTTTCTGTTCCGTGACGGGGAGGTGGTCCTGGCAGTAGGCGCCGAAGATCTTCCCGCGCAGATCCTTACGCCCGCGCAGGTCGAGGAAGGTCTTGGCCAGATCCAGATAGCGTCGCTCGCCGGTGGCGCGGTAGAGCTTGNNTGCTCCAAGACGGGCCGATGATCCTGAAGATCCGCGCCCCATGTGCGACGCAGGTCCTTGCGACCGCGCAGATCGAGCAACGTCTTCGCGAGCGCGAGATAGCGTCTTTCACCAGTGGCGCGGTAGAGCTTGCACAAGGCGAGCTCGATCTCCTCGTGCCCGGGCGGATCCTTGATCTGCGTGGCGCCAAAGCCGAAGGTTCGGTCGATAAGGTCCGCGCTTCGAATCGCGACATCGAGAAGAGTACGCTTGCCAGTTACCTGGAAATAGGCGACAGCGGCCTCGTACATGTGGCCGACGTTGTAAAGCTCGTGGCTGGAACCGACGTTGGTCCACCGTTTCGGGCCGGTCATGCCGTTGGTGAAGCCTTGGGTCCGGGCGGTGTAGAGGTAACCGTCCTCCTCCTGGGCGCCGGCCATCTTCGCGATCAGGTCGTCCAGGTATTTGTCCAGTTTCGGGTCGGGATGGGTACCGAGGGTATAGGCGGCGCCTTCGACGATTTTGAAGACATCGGAATCGTCGAACGGGATGCCCCGGAAGTGGCCCTGCTCCCGGCGCGCGGCCTTGGCGAAGTTATCGATCCGTCCGGTCTCCTCGCTCTTCTTGAAATCGGTCCAGACCGTCACGATCCGGTTGGTCTCGAAACGGGAGAGCCAGAACCCCTCGCGGATGGCCACATCATTCATCTCCGCGGGTTGGAAGGGATAATCGCCCGCGGCCAAAAGCAGACCGGCGGACAGGGTGAACAACGAGATCGATAACAGACGCTTCATGGTTGGAAAATCCTTCGTGTGCATGCGGCACGACCCGCACGGGAGGGGGATATGAAAAGAGGGAAACGGGGCGGCGAATCACCTTCGTCATCCCCATTTCCCGTTGATCACAAAAGAAACCTATTTGGCTTCCGAAACGATCGTCGCGTCAACCGCGTTCTTCTTCACGGAATCGACGCCGTTCAGGCAGCTCTTCAACGAGGTGTAGCCCTCGCCGACCGCGATGATCTGGCCGTTCGTCGCCTTCAGGCGGAAACGGAACTCACCGGCCTTGTCCTTGTAAACCTCGAACTTCGGGCACTTCTCGGATTTGAACCCCTCAACGGTCTGATCCTCAAGGACGGCGGCGGGAGCGTTCTTCTGAACGCTGGCGACACCTTTCTTGCAGGCCCGGAGCGAGGCATAAATCTGAGAGGTCGCAATCACCTGGCCGTTCGCGGCCAAGAGGTTGAACTTCACACCCGTCTTTGCATTCTGAACGAGAAACTTACCCATGCTGAAATCCCTTTCTTAAGGTTTAATAAAACGATGACATCATAGCAGAAACGAAGAGGGGTGACAATCATTTAGTTTGGGATTGCGCGTCCCTATTGCCTATTGCCTAACCCCTATCCCTGGGCGCGATTTTCTCCTGGAGGAAGTCGACCAAGTATCAGCTCGTTATCACCGAAGAGATCGCGCCCCTCGGCCGCGTTCCGGTTTTCGGGCTTTGCTCTTTCGGCGGTTTCCCGTATACTTATCGCCGTCTTTTAACCGAAGGGGAGAGGATGGGGTGATGAAAAACGGTCTGTTAATGGTCGGGTTGTTGGGAGCGTGCGCCGGTCTGGTTCAGGCGGCGGATATCCAGGCGGTGCGGGCGGCGGATCCGCGGAATCTTTCAAACGGGCATCGCATTCCGGCGTTGAACTATGTGGATCAGCCCTATGTGGTGGTGACGCCGGCCGGGGAGTGGGTGTGCGTCCTGACAACCGGGAAGGGACTTGAGGGACAGCCCGGGCAGCATGTCGCCTCGACGGTCAGTACCGATCAAGGGAAAACCTGGTCGGAGATCACGCCGATCGAATCGGAAGAGGGGCCGGAGGCCTCCTGGGCGACGCCGCTGATGACCCCCTCGGGACGCATCTATGTCTTTTACGTCTTCAACGGCGACGAGGTGGTGACCTTGCCGAATTCCGACCGGCGCATCCGTTCCGATTCGCACGGGTGGTATGTCTTCCGCTTTTCGGATGACGGTGGTCGGACGTGGTCCGCGCAGCGGTACCGGGTTCCGATCCGGACGACGGCGGTTGATCGCCGTAACCCGTGGCGGGGCGAGGTGTGCCATTTCTGGGGCATCGACAAGCCGAAAATCCACGACGGGAAGGTCTTTTTCGCGATCACAAAACTGGGCCGCTACTTCATGCAGGACGGCGAGGGATGGGTGATCGAATCGGATAACCTGTTGACCGAACGCGATCCGGACAAAATCGCGTTCCGCCTTTTGCCAGACGGCGATCAGGGTGTCCGCAATCCCGCGTTCGGGAGTGTCCAGGAGGAGTTCAACCTGGTGCCGCTGGAGGGGGATGCGCTCTTCATGGTCTCCCGGTTGACGACCGGGACACCTGCGCAGAGCGTCAGCCGCGATGGGGGCGTGACATGGACGGTTCCAGAGATGATGACATACGGACCCGGCAAGCGCTCCTTCAAGACCCCGCGCGCCTGCCCGAAACTTTTCAAGACCTCGGATGGTCGCTACCTTTTCTGGTATCACCACCACGGCGGGAAGATGTGGGGCGGGCGGAATCCGGCCTTCCTTTCGGGCGGGATTCTGAAGGACGGCGTGATCCATTGGTCCGAGCCGGAGCTGGTGCTGTTCGATCCAAAGGCTGCGGTACGGATGAGTTATCCCGACCTCATCGAGGATAAAGGCCGTTTCTGGTTGACCGAGACTCAGAAGACCGTCGCGCGGGTCCATCCCGTTGATACGGCACTGCTTCAGGGACTGTGGAACCAGGCCGATTGTGCGACGGTCTGCACGAACGGGTTGGTTCTTGAGAAGCTGGACGGCGGCGATGCAGTGGCGCGGCCCGCCGTCCCCAAATCGTTCGGCGATCTCACCTCGGGCGG
>DBXN01000139.1:2001-43408 GCA_002309585.1 Verrucomicrobia bacterium UBA1211 | reverse complement strand
ACCTTCGACGATGCGGGGCAGGGTGTTCGGATCACGACCGCCACGCTGGCGGAGCGGCCTTCGTTGCGGATTGAATTGGGCGACGGCTTCCGGACGGCTGCGTGGCAGACCGATCCCGGCGTTCTGGAGGTTGGGAAGCGCGTTGTGGTGGACTTCATCTGCGATTGCTCGGCGGGTTTGGTGATGACGGTGGTGGATGGCGTTTTCTGCGACGGCGGCGAGGTGCGCGCGCAGGGCTGGGGCCGTTTGCCGGGTGATCTGGGCGAACCCAAGGGCAGTTATCAGGCGTGGGTTGATCCGCAGGTTTCGACGTTGCGTCTCTACAATCGGCCGATCCGGACCAGCGAGGCGGTCGGTAACTTCCGGGCGGCGCAGGGAGCGGCAGAATGAAGCTTGCGGCGGGTATCTTGCTTCTGGGGGTCATGGCCGCCGTCGCGGCCGAGCCTGAGATCCGTATCGTCTTCCCGAAAGAGGGCGGACGGTTCCCCGCCGGGCAGACGGTCACCTACGTGATGGGGTCGGTGAAACCCGCCGACGCGGCGCTGACGTTCAACGGCCAACCGGTCGATATCTTTCGGAAGACCGGTTCGTTCGTGCTGATGGCGCCGCTGCGCGAGGGGGCGAACACACTGGCGTTCCAGTCCGGCAAGACGGCGGTCCGGCGTACCGTGACCGTTGCCGCGCCGTCCGTTCCCGATGCGGAGGAGGTTGTCCCGTTCACCACCGCGCCGATCGGGGTGTTGACGAATGAACGGGTGACCATCTCCTGCAAAGCCCCGGAGGGATACACGCTCCAGGCGAAGATCGGCGGAATCCCATTCCCTCTTCAGTACGATCCCGAGCGGAAATGGTATAGCGCAGGCTTTTCCTCGGCGAAAAGCATGACGGTCGATGTGTCATTCCTTCTGATCAAGCCCGAGGAGAAGGGCGGACGGCCGAAACGTGTTCTCATGGAGGCCGAAGGGGGCGGGGATCGTCACTGGCAGGTTATCCCGGAGACGCGGACGTTCCCCGGACCGACCATCACGGTCAAAGATCGTTGGCCGAGTTACCGGGTGACGGGTAAACTGTTTGAGGTGCGCATGCGGAGTCAACCCAATGATGGCGAGACCCTTGGCTTTCCCCGGCCCGGCATCTCGCTCGCGGCCACCGGTTACCGCGACGGCTGGCTGAGGTGCGTGGTGGACGGACGGGAGGGATGGGTGCCGCTCAGCTCCGTGACCGAAAATAAAAAGAAGGTGAAGCCGGTGACGACGTTGGAAGACCTGTCGGTCGGATTTGCCGCGAGACCAACCGGCAAGCGGCCACAGGAGATTCTGGTGGTACTCGATCCCGGCCACGGCGGGACGGACACCGGTGCGCTCGGTCCCGGCGGGACGATGGAGAAAGAGGCGAACTGGAAACAGGCGAAGGCGATTGAGAAGGCGCTGAAGGCGGCGGGTTTCAAGGTGAAGTTGACGCGGCAGGGCGACCAGACGGTGGGACTGTACGAACGGGTCCGCTTCGCCTACGAGAACCATGCCGATCTCTTCATCTCGGTTCACCACAACTCGACCGCTGCCCAGACCGACCCGCGCGAGGTTCGGCACTTCATCGGGTATGGATGGAACCGGCGGGGGTTGGATCTCGCCCGCGCGTTGCATCCGAAGATGTCGGCCGTCGCGGAGATTCCCGATCGCGGGGTCAAGGAGTCCAGTTTCGCGGTCTGCCGGAATCCCGCCGTGCCCTCCTGCCTGTTCGAGTTCGATTTCATCAACTGTCCGGAGGGGGAGGACGCGATTTTCAATTCCGATCGGCGGGAACGATTTGGGACCGCCCTTGCGGAGGCCCTAACGGAGTGGGTGAAGGCGCCCGGGCAGGATGGGGTGCAAAAGCCTCCCGCCCGCGTGAGCGCGGGAATGTAAATGAGGGTAACGTGGGGCGGGGGCTGTTGAGCGTTGAGGGTAGAGGATGTCTGATGTCTGAAGTCCGAAGTCTTGTGGCTGAACAGCAAGTTATAGGCAAGGAATGGTGTGGGATGCTTCACGGCACATGAGACTTCCGTGGCGATTGGGAATGGAGAGAGAGGAAGCGGTGATGAGAAACGGGATGTGGATTGGCGTGGTATTGGTTGTCTGGACGGTTCAGGCGGCGGTTCCGGTCTTTGAGATGCCCGCCCGCCAGATGCGGCACAAGATCCTGCGGGATGCGTTTCTGCAGGCAGTCCGTGAAGGCGAGACGGCGCAGATGGAAGAGTTGAGCCGGCAGGGGTGCGCGTTGCTCCCGGATGATCCGACGTGGCGGTATAACCTCGCCTGTTCGTTGGCGTACCGGCAGGACAAGGATCCGGCTTTCAAGGTCTTGGAGCAGGCGATCGAACTGGGATTCCATGATGCGGACGCCATTGCGAAAGATCCCGACATGAAACCGCTGTCGGGCGATCCCCGCTTCACGTTGCTTCTGAAGAAGGCTGAGGTGTTGCGCAAAAACCCCAAGCCGGACACGAGACGGGTCATTCCGCCGGTTGCCTTCGCGGGGTCGCCGGCGACGGTTTCGGAGTCGAACACCGTTTGGAATCTGGACATCTCCTGTTTCCAGACTTTCTTCGAGCTGAAACGGCCGTTGGGTACGCTTACCGCGCAGGCGGGCAACTACCGCGGCCCGGCGTCGGATCTCATCCGGCCGTGGTTTGAGGATAACAGCGCGTCGGGCAATTACGGCGATTTTTATGTGAACCGCGACAGGGGCCATTCACTGATGGTGGCGACGAACTTTCCGGGGTTGACCCCGATCGTCTTCGCGCCTGAGGCGAAACGGGTTCGTGCGGACATCAGCATTCCGAACATGCTCTTTCCGGGACCGGTGGTCGGAAACTGTTCCATGTCGATCACGAAAGGCGCCTATTGGCGGAGTATCCCGAGGATGATCCAGAGCGATGCCGATCACGCGATGACCGCCAGCCGGCTCTTCCTCTTCAATCAGTCCTGGTTTTACCCCGAACATAATGACTATGATCCAGAGAATGGCGACCTTTTCCCAGCCAATTTCCCCTGCTATGTGATCTCGCAGGGATCCTCCTATTCCGATCAGCCGTTCATCAAGGGGTTCACGGCGATGATGGCCGCATTGCCCCAGCAGACGAAGAGTACACTGATTCAGAGCGGAATGCTCGCTTCGACGCTTCAGGCACTTTTCCGGCGTTCGCTTCTGACGGTTAAGACGGACGAGGACTACCTCTCCGGGAAGGCGCACCCTGTCGTCTTCAACGCGCAGCAGCTGGATGTGCCGGCAATGGTTCAGGCTGCCCATGCGTTGACGGTGGAGGATATCCCGCCGATCGTGACGCTCCGCGTAAAGGAGGAGCAGATGCCCCGGCCCGACATCGACTATTTCGATTTTCGGGACGAGCGGCTTTTCGACACGCCGTTCTGTATCGCGCGGGTCATCCGGGGTATGGCTTACGAGAAAAAGATCGTTGTTTCCGCCACGCCTGTCACCGTGCCGAAGGATCGTTCATGCACCTTCACCTGGCGGCTTCTGCAAGGGGATCCGGAGAAGGTCACCATCAAGCCGCTGACCGCAAACGGGGATACGGTCGAGTTGACGGTTGGATATCATGGCCGGTACTTCCCCAAAGACCGGGAAGGGAAGGTGGAGCGGCTCATGACCTGCCGGGTGGACATCGCGTGTTTCGCCCGCTGCGCGGATGGACGGCTCTATTCCATGCCTTCACTGGTCTGTTTCTGCTATCAGCCCACCGAGTCGCGGGTGTACAGAAAAGACGGGACCATCCAGTCGGTTGACTATACCAACGAGCATCATCTGTATGAGGATCCCGCTCTCTCGATCGCGAAGGGATGGAAAGATCTCTATATGTACGATTCAGACGGGAAGCTGACCGGCTGGTTCCGCAAACGGGGAACTGAAACCCAACAGTTCACTTACGCGGGACATCGGGTACTGGCGACGGATAAGGATGGCCGTCCCACCGAGGCGCGCGAGGTGGAGTATCTGCCCCGGCAGGATGGCCCTGAGGAGATTCCCCCGACGCTCATTCAGACCGACGGCACACGGCTTTTCAGTTATTCGTACAAGGATGAGCATGACCGGATCGGGACGATCAAGAAGGTAAAGGATTGATGGCGCGGAATTCGGAAGGATTTCTGTTTCGGTTCGAAGGCGGATCGGAAGGACCGTTCGCGGGAGGCCGATGGACGGTCCGACCGGGTGAGCAGTGGGTGGTGATGGGACCTAACGGTTCCGGGAAAAGTTTGCTGGCCGCGCTGCTGGCCGATACGCTTCCGTCCTGTGGCATGACGATCACGTGGCATCCGGCTTATGAGGGCCAGGTCGCGATGATGACCTTCTCGCAACAGCAGGAGCGGGCTTCGACCAGCTGGCTCCAGTCGCGTTGGCATGATCTGGAGGAGGTCGAGGAGAAACGGGTCGGGGATCTTCTTACCTATGAGTCGGTCAACGAGATCAATCCCTTTGAGATCCGGGAGGGGGATGGTGCCGCGCGCCGCGCGTTTGCCGCATGGCGGAAACGATGGATCGCCCGTTTCAGGTTGGAGCCGTTACTGGCGCATCGTCTGCCGCAACTCTCCAACGGCGAGACGCGCCGGTTTCTGCTGGCCCGGACAGTGTTGAAGCAACCCAAGATGCTGGTATTGGACGATCCGTTCGCCGGTCTGGACACCGGGATGCGGGCATCGCTCCGCGCGTTGTTGGATGATCTGGCGGCGGCGGGGTTGAGCCTGGTTCTGATGGTTCGGTCCAAAACGGAGATTCCGTCTTGCGCGACCCACCTTTTGTCGGTGGATGGGTGCCGGTTTGTGAGTAGGCGGGTGTTGCGGGGGAAACGTTTTCTGCCTTCGGAAGGTGATGGCGCGCCGTCTGTACGCCGTGCGGCGACCTGGCGGATCACGCCGCAACCGGTTGAGGCGTCCCGTCCGCCGGTGGTCATTTTCCGCCATCTGACGCTCCGGTACGGGAATCGGGTTTTGTTCGACGGGTTGGATTGGACGGTCCGTGAAGGTGAACGGTGGCTGGTGGTTGGACCGAACGGCTCGGGAAAGACTACGTTGTTGAGTTTGATTACGGGTGATAATCCGAAAGCGTATGCGGCGGAAGTGGAGGTGTTCGGGCGTGCTCGCCGCCCGGGTGAACGGCTGTGGGCGATCCGTTCCCGCATCGGGGAGGTCTCGCCCGAAATCCAATGCTATTTCGACGGCTCGCTGACCGTGCGTGCCGCGCTTTTTGCCGGGGTCTGCGGGCGAGAGGGAAGACCAGTGCGGATAACCCGTGCGCGCCTTGCCGCGGCGGAGGTGCGCCTGGCCGAGTTGGGCGTTCCTCCCGATCGATTCGGCGAACGATTTGATCGGCTTTCGGCCGGGGAACAACGGCTGGTGCTGTTGGCGCGGGCGTTGGTGATGCGGCCCGATCTGTTGCTTCTGGATGAACCGTGCCTCAATTTGGATATCCCTTCCCGTAAACGGGTTTTGCGGGTTTTCGAGCGGTTGTTGGCGGACGAGCCGGACTTAACGGTGATCTACATCGCCCATCGGCCAGAGCATGTGCCGCGCGGGTTGGGGCGTTTGCTGGAAATTGACCCCCGCCCGCGTGAGCGCTCGAATGGGGACAAAGGTTAACGTGTTAGCGGTTGGTCGCCGGGGTTTGATGGCAGGCGTCCGATCTCCTGTGGCTGGACGGCCAGGATCGTTTCGTGACGGAGGGGAAGCGAATGACAGAGTATGATGTGATTGTGATCGGGGCGGGGGTGGTTGGATGCCTCACCGCGAGGGAGTTGAGCCGTTATGCCATCCGGACGCTCGTTCTGGAGGCGGGTAGCGATGTGGCCGAGGGCGCATCGAAAGCGAACTCCGCCATTGTTCATGCGGGGTTTGACGCGAAGCCGGGTTCGAAGAAGGCGGCGTTCAATGTTCTGGGCAACCGGATGTTCGAAAACACCTGTAAGGAGTTGGCGGTACCGTTCCGGCGGAACGGATCGCTCGTGCTGGCGTTTTCGGAAGCGGAGTGCCGGGCGTTGGATGAACTGAAAGAACGGGCCGGAAAAAACGGCGTACCGGTGGAGATCATCGATCAGGCGGAATTGCGCCGGCGCGAGCCGAATGTGTCGCAGGAGGCGGTCGCCGCGCTCTGGGCGCCGACGGGTGGTATCTGTTGCCCGTATCTGCTGGCGTTCCGGGCGGCCGAAAACGCGGCGGCGAACGGGGTCCGGTTTGCCTTTGATACCGAGGTCGTCCGGATTGAGCGGCAAGGTGATGGCGGATGGCGGGTCACCGGTGCGGATGGACGGCTCTTTACGGCGGCGTGTGTGGTGAATTGCGCGGGCGTGCATTCGGATGAACTGAACAACCTGGTCTCTGCGACGAAATACCATATTCAGGCGCGGCGCGGCGAATACCTGATGCTCGACCGTGACGAGGAACGCTGTTTTTCCGCGACGCTGTTCCAGGTCCCCTCGGCAATGGGCAAAGGAATCCTCGTCTCCCCGACGGTGGATGGCACGGTGATCGTGGGCCCCACGGCGGAGGATATCCCCGACAAGGAGGATAAATCGACTACCTATGAGGGGCTGGAGAAGGTGAAGGCGGGCGCGATGCGGACCTGGCCGGGGTTGGCGCTCGGCAAGGTCATTACGGAGTTTTCGGGGTTGCGGGCGCATGAGACGACGGTGGGGGATTTCATTCTCGGCGAGCCGCCGGATGCGCCGGGCTTTTTCAATGCGGTCGGCGTGGAGTCGCCCGGATTGACAGCCGCGCCGGCGTTGGGCGAATTTCTTTCGCATGCCGTTGTCGAACGGCTGAACGGGATGCGGGGTGAGGGCGCGTTTGTCCTGCGGAAAGCGGTTACGGAGATTTCGCATGATGTCTCGCTCTGGCCGGTGACCCGTGAGATGCCGAAGAAGGCGTTGGCGGAATTGGTCAAGCGGGAACCGGCCTTCGGGCGGGTGATTTGCCGGTGTGAAGAGATTACGGAGGGCGAAATCCGGGCGGCGATCCGCGCCCGTGTGGGCGCACGGACCTTGGATGGAATCAAGCGCCGGACCCGCAGCGGGATGGGCCGATGCCAAGGCGGGTTCTGCACGCCCCGCCTGATCGAGATCTTGGGCGAGGAATTGGGGCTCCCGCCGGAGGCGTTTCTGACGAGCCGGAAGAAGGCGCCGGCCGTCTTGCGGGCCCGCGACAGGGAGTGGGCGGAGCATATCGGAGATGTCTGGGACGTCGCCGTGATCGGGGCGGGTCCGGCGGGCCTTGCCGCCGCTTGCGCCGCGAAGGAGACAGGCGCCGAGAAGGTGTTGGTGCTTGAGCGCGATGACGCGGCGGGAGGGATTCTCCAGCAGTGTATCCACAACGGTTTCGGGCTCCACCGGTTCAAAGAGGAGTTGACGGGTCCTGAATACGCCAAACGGTTTATCGACCGTGCGGAGACGCTCGCGATTCCGATCCGGTGCGGTACGATGGTGGTGTCGTTCGGGAAAAATGCGGATGACGGATTGATCACGGTGACGACCATGAGCCGGCGTGATGGGTTGCAGGAGATCAAGACGAAGACGGTTGTGCTCGCGATGGGGTGCCGGGAACGTCCGCGCGGCGCGTTGATGACGCCCGGGACGCGTCCCGCCGGCGTCTATACGGCGGGGACGGTGCAGCGGCTGGTGAACATGGATGGGATCATGCCCGGTAAGCGGGTAGTGATTCTCGGTTCGGGCGACATCGGACTGATCATGGCGCGGAGGTTGACGTTCCAGGGCGCGAAGGTTTTGGCCTGCATCGAGATCATGAAGAAGAGCTCCGGATTGATGCGCAACGTGGTGCAGTGCCTTCAGGACTACGATATTCCGCTGTTGCTCCGCCACACGGTGACGGATGTGGAGGGAAAGGAGCATGTGACGGGGGTGAAGGTCAGCGAGGTGGATGATCGGCTCAAGCCGATTCCCGGAACGGAGATCCACTATGACTGTGATACCCTTCTGCTCTCCTGCGGGCTGATCCCGGAGAATGAGTTGACGAAGGCGGCGGGTATCGCGATTGATCCCGCGACGCGCGGGCCGAAGGTCGATGAGACGATGGCGACCTCGATGCCGGGCGTCTTCGCCGGAGGCAATGTGGTAAGGGTCTATGATTTGGTCGATTGGGTCTCGCGCGATTCGGAGATCGCAGGAAGGAGTGCGGCGAGGTATGCGCTTGATATGCATTAACTGCCCGAAGGGGTGTGAGTTGGACGTCACGGTGACGGAAGATCGGGTGACGGTGGCCGGTCAGGGGTGTCCGCGCGGTGAGGCATATGGCGTGGCCGAGGCGACGAATCCGGTTCGGATGGTGACGGGGCTGGTGAAGGTGGCCGGGTCGCGCCGTCCGCTGCCGGTCAAGACCCGCCGGGCGATTCCGAAGGGGCGGATCGCCGAGATCACGAATCTGCTGGCGAACACCACCGTGATCCCGCCGAAACGGATCGGCGATGTGATCATTCCCGATGTGTGCGGGACGGGTGTGGATGTGGTCGCGACGGCGGACTTCTAGGGGGCTGGAATTCAGTTTCGGGGTTGCCAGCGGCGGCTGGACTTCGGGTCGTTGTAGATGTCCGGCTTGGAGACAAGTTTCATGCTGTGGCGGCCCAGGATGGCTTCGGCCTTGGTGAAGAAGTCGACGGACGGATCGACGGAATAGGCGGAGTCGGCCGCGATGATCACCTTCTGCCGCTTGCCGATGCAGAGGCAGAGGTGGAGCGGAACGGTGCCGGGAAAATCGTGGGTAAGCGCCTTGATCCGCTCCATCTTCTGGGCGTAGTCCGCTTGGCTGTCATAGAAGGCGGCGACCACGCATTTCGCGAAGATCGGCGTCGCTTCAGCGAGCGGGTAGATCTCGTTGGCGATGATCTTCGCTTTGTCGTCTCCCTCCCGACGGCTCAGGCTTCCGCAGACGAGGATCGGTGTGTCCGGGATGCAGGCCCCCTGGAATTTGGCGAAGGTTTTCGCGAAGACCAGGACCTCGATGGAGGCGTCATCCGTATCGAGCGTGATGGCCGCCCACGGCTTGCCGTCCTTTTTGCTGATGCGCTGTAGGACCGATTCGGCCATGCCCGCGACACGGACATCCCGCTCGCCTTTGAAATCCCCGATGGTGAGCAGCGAACAGGTTTGGAAAGCCTTGATCTGCATCTTGTATCGGTCAAGCGGGTGGCCGCTCATGTAGATACCCATCAGTTCGCGCTCATAGCCCAGGCGGGTTTTATCATCCCACGGGAGAAACTCGGTCAGATCATTGAAGCTGGCGGTTCCGGGATCGGAGGCGTCGAGCATCTCGAAGAGGTTCCCCTGACCCGAGGCCTTGTCCTTCTTCTGGTTGGCGACCTGTGCGAGAACGGTGTCGATGTTGTTGAAGAGTTTGGCGCGGTGGACACCGAATGAATCGAACGCGCCACATTTGACCAACGCTTCGAGTACCCGTTTGTTGATGGCGTTGGAATCGAGCCGTTCGCAGAAATCGTGGAAATTCTTGTAAGGGCCGTTCTTCTCCCGTTCCGTGATGATGGCCTCAGCGGCGGCCTGGCCGACCCCCTTCACACCTGCCAATCCGTAAAGGATCGCCTGTTCGCCCTTCACGGGCGAGAATCGCGCGTAAGCCGTGTTGATGTCCGGCGGCCGAACCTGAAGTCCCATCTCCGCCACCTCCGCGACGAATCCGGGGAGTTTGTCGAAATTACCGATTTCGGAGGAGATTTGCGCGCACATGAACTCGGCCGGATAGTGCGCCTTCATGTAGCCCGTCTGATAGGCGACCCAGGCGTAGCAGACCGCGTGGGATTTGTTGAAGGCGTAGCTGGCGAACGCCTTCCAGTCGTCCCAGATCTTGTCGATCAGGAAACGCGCGTCCCATTCCCGGGTCAAGTCCAGATCGTACCAGTGCGAGGTCTTCCGCGCCGCCGAATCCTCCGTGGCACCCTTCTTCGCGGCCTCGTCGGGGTAGTACGCCTGCAAAAAGCCATCCGTGACCCGTATCCGCGTTTTGCAGTTCCGGAACGCCTCATTCGCCAGGCAACCCTCGATGAATTTGACCTTTAGGTCTTCCATCGTCTTAAGCTGCTTTTTGCCCATCGCCTTGCGTAGCATATCGGACTGGCCGCGCGTGAATCCGGCAAGGAGGCGGGAGAGCAACATCACCTGTTCCTGATAGACCGTCACGCCGTAGGTATCCTTCAGATACTTCTCCATGAGCGGATGGTCGTAGGTGATCGCCTCACGTCCCTGTTTGCGGTTGACGAAGGAGGGGATGTACTCCATCGGGCCGGGCCGGTAGAGGGCGTTCATCGCCACGAGATCGGTCAGCCGTTCCGGCTGGAGGGCGATCAGCCACTTCTTCATCCCGTCCGACTCAAACTGGAACAGCCCCGTGGTCTCGCCCCGTCCGAAAAGCTCGTAGGTCTCCTTGTCATCATCGGGGATTTCATCCGGATTAAGATCGATGCCCTGGAACTTCTTGATCAGCGCGACGCACTCCTTTTCGACGGTGAGCGTCTTCAGCCCGAGGAAGTCCATCTTCAGCAGGCCGACCGGCTCCACGAAATGACCGTCATACTGGGTGGTGAGCAACGTCTCACCCTCTGTCGGCATGACGGGAAGGGTATCGATCAGCGGGTCGCGCGAAATGATCACGCCGCAGGCGTGGACCCCCGGCTGACGGATCGATCCGTCCAGGCGGACCGCGCGTTCCATGAGCGCCTTGACGATCGGTTCATTGCCTGGCTGGACCACGTCGGCGATGGCGTTGCCGTTGAGGGCGTCATAGAGTTTTCCGCCTTCCGGATATTTCCACAGCCCGGATTTTTTGTCCTTGCCCAACGCCTTGGCGAAGGTGATCTTCGGCTCATCCGGAACGAGCCCCGCCAGTTTGTTCGTGTCGGAGAGGGCATAGCCCATCGCGCGGCCGACATCTTTGATCGCGCTTTTGGGGGCCATCTGGCCGAAGGTGACGATGTGCGCGACATGTTCCTGACCGTACTTCTCGGTGACGTAATCCAGCACGCGGCCCCGGCCATCATCATCGAAGTCCACGTCGATATCCGGCATGGAGATCCGGTCGGGATTGAGGAACCGTTCAAACAGCAGGTCGAATTTCAGCGGATCGACATTGGTGATCCCCAGCGCGTAGGCGACCGCCGCGCCTGCGGCGGAGCCGCGGCCGGGGCCGACCCACACCCCCATGTCCCGCGCCGCCTTGATGTAGTCTTGGACGATGAGGAAGTAGCCGGGGAAGCCCATCTGTTTGATGGTGTCGAGCTCGAAGACGAGCTGCTCGTCCGTCTCCTTCGGGAGCGGATCGCCCCAGCGGCGCTTGGCACCCTCGCGGGTCAGTTTCTCCAGATAGTCCGCCTCGAATTTGATGCGCCGAACTTTGTCCGTTCCGCCGAGTTTGTCGAAATTCTTGAACTCCGCCCGGAGTGTCGGCTCGTCGAACTTCTTTTCATACTCTTCTTCCGTACCGAATGACGCCGGAATCGGGAATTTGGGCATGATCGGGTCGGAGTCGAGCTTGTATGTCTCCACCCGCTGGGCGAGCAGGACGGTGTTGTCGAGGAAGTCGGGGCGGGAGGGGAAGATTTTGGCCATCTCTTCCCGCGATTTGAACCACTCCTCACCGGTATAGATCAGCCGGTCGGGATCGCTGAGCCGTTTCTGGGTCGAGAGGCAGAGCAGGACGTCGTGTGAGTCATCATCCTCCCGTTCAAGGAAATGGATGTCGTTGGTGGCGATGATCGGGATGCCGAGTTTCTGCCCCAGCTCGATCATGCCCTTCGTTACCTTCCGCTGACGGGTGAAGACGGAGCGAATGTCCTCCTCGATGTTCGGCAGGGCGTCACGGAGGGCCCTCGCCTTCTTTCGTTCGGCGGGATCGGTGTTTTGTTCGAGGGCCTGCGCGTAGAAGGCGTTTTCCCGGCGGATCCGTTCGATCTTCTCGTCCGAAACCCGATGCTCCATCACTTCAAGAAAGTAGTCGTCGCCGAAGAGGTTCTGGTACCAGCGGGCCGTCTGTTCGGCCTCGTCCATCCGGTCTTGGTCGAGCGCGAAGGCAACCTCTCCCGCGAGGCAGGCGGCGGAGCAGATGAGCCCTTCATGATAACGCTCCAGCAGATGGTGGTCGATTCGGGCGTTGTAGTACTTGCCGTTGATGTGCGCCTCGGAGATGAGCCGTACGAGGTTGTGGTAACCGGTTAGGTTCTTCGCGAGCAGGATCAGATGGTGCCGCTTCTCATTCTTGTCGCGGCTCCGGTAGTCGCCCGTACTGGTCACGTAAGCTTCACACCCCAAGATCGGCTTGATCGGCGGAAGGTCGGCGAACTGGTCCTTGGTGGACTTGCACGCGTCATAAAACGCCTTCAGCGCGAAGAGGTTGCCATGGTCGGTCACCGCCAGGGCGGGCATGCCCGCCTTCCGGGCGCGCGCCACAAGCGCGTTCACCTGGCATTGGCCGTCCAGCAGCGAGTAGGTGGTGTGGACGTGAAGATGGACGAAGTCGGACATGGCGGCGCGGGGTCCGGCGGCTAACGCACCACGGCGTGGATCGCCAACAGCGACTTCCAGAGTTTCTTGAGCTGGGCGAACGCGATGGCGTTGGCAGCGTCGGAGAGCGCCTCGGGCGGATTCATGTGGGTCTCCATGAAGACACCGTCCACGCCGGTCGCCACGGCGGCGCGCGCCAGGGCGGGCGCCCATTTGCCGTCACCGCCCGAACCGGTTCCGAGTCCGCCCGGCCGCTGGACGCTGTGCGTCGCGTCGAAGACCACCGGATAACCCATCTCACGCATGATCAGGAGGCTGCGCATGTCGGCGACCAGGTTCCGATAGCCGAAACTCGCCCCCCGCTCGGTCAGGATGATCTTCTGGTTGCCGCAGGCGGTGATCTTGTCGATCACGTTCGCCATATCCTCCGGCGCCATAAACTGCCCTTTTTTCACATTGACGGGTTTGCCCGTCATCGCGGCGGCGCAGACGAGATCGGTCTGCCGGCAGAGGAAGGCGGGAATCTGCAGGACATCGACGACATCCGCGGCTTCATCGCATTGCCACGGCTCATGGACATCGGTCAGGACCGGGACGTTGAAACGGTCGCGAACCTCCTTGAGGATCTGAAGCCCCTCGTCCAGTCCGGGGCCACGGTAGGAGCCGATGGAGGAACGGTTGGCCTTGTCAAAGGAGGCCTTGAAAATCAGCGGGACATCCAGTTCGTTCGCCAGCTGCACCAGCTTGCCCGCCAGCTCCATGGTGCCTTCCACCGATTCGATGACGCACGGCCCAGCAATGAACACCAACGGTTTCGCCCCGAAAACCACCTCTCCGACCTTGACCTTCTTCATCGTGAAAACCCTTCATTAAAAGCGGAATTGAAAAACGTCTTTCAGTATAGCAGAAAGGGGGACGGAGGGACAAGGCGGATCGTGAAGGGGAGATTACTGTTGCAAACCCTGCCCGCTTTTAGTATCTTCCCACACTCGATTTCCAACACAAATTAGGGTTTGTTGACCATGAGACAGTATAAAGTCGGTTTGGTGGGTATCGGCGCGGTCGGTACCGAGATGATCAAAGTTCTGCGCCAGCGGAAGTTCCCGTGCTCCGAGATCCGTGTGCTGGCGACGCGCGACCGTGACGAGGAGATCGCGGGCGAGACGTTTCACGTCCGGGCGACGACGCCCGAGGCGTTTGACGGGCTGGATATCGTTTTGTTCGCCGGTACGGAAGGGGCCAAGGGCGCCTCGAAGCAGTGGGGCTGGGAAGCGGTCAAGCGGGGCGCGGTCGTGATCGACAATGGCGACGATTTCCGGATGGATGACCGGGTGCCGCTGGTGATTCCCGAAATCAACCCCGAGGCGCTGGACCGGCACCAGGGATTCATCGCCAACCCCAACTGCTCCACGATCATCACCTTGATGGGCATTGCGCCGTTGCACCGGGCGGTCCCGCTGCGCCACATGACGGCGGTGACTTTCCAGTCCGTCAGCGGGGCGGGCCGGGGTGCGATCATCGAGCTGCAGGAGCAGCTGAAGATGCTCGCCGCCGGACAGACTCCGACCGAATTCAAGGCTTTCCCTTATCAGATCGCCTGCAATGTGATCCCGCAGATCGGCGGCGGCAAGCCCCAGATGGAGGGATATACCAGTGAAGAGGCGAAGATGACCTTCGAATCCCGCAAGATTCTGGGCGTGCCCGATCTTCGCGTTTCGACCACTTGCGTCCGCGTGCCGGTCTTCTATGCGCACAGCGTCGCGGTCCACGCCGAGTTCTCGGCGCCGATGACGCCCGCGCGGGCGCGCGAAATCCTCTCTTCCACGGCGGGTATCCGGGTGGTGGATGATCTGGACGCGAAAAAATACCCGATGCCGCTCTTCGTCGGTGGCGGAGATGAGGTCCAGGTCGGGCGTATCCGGGTCGATCCGAGCGTCGAAAACGGGTTGGCGCTGTTCTGCTGTGGCGACAACATTCGGAAGGGTGCCGCGCAGAATGCGGTCCAGATCGCCGAGAAAATGATCGAACGGGGTTTAATCTGATCACGTTCCATTTGCCATTGACTCTCTCGCGGGCATTTGGTTAAATATCAAATGATGCTTTTTTAATGCGGTCAATGGGTTTTTAACCTCGATAAAGGAAGTGGGTCCCATGATGGAAAACACAGGAGTTGTGAAAGTCGGATTGTGCGTGATGGCGCTTTCGTTGGCGGCCATGAACGTTCGGGCGCAGGAAGCGGCTGCGGCGGAAGCCAAGGCGGAAGATGCCGAGGAGCAGGTTAAGGTCTTTGAGCCGTTGGTTCGCATCGCTTCGATCCGTGGCGTTTGCGAAGTCAACAATCCGGATGTGAAGCATTATGCCGCCGCCATCCAGAACAAGGCGTATCCGCTCGGATCCTCCTTCCGGACCGCCGACGGTACGGCGACGCTGATCTTCTCCACCCAGGACACGCTCAATCTCGGAACCAACACCGAGGTGATCGTGACCGCCTGCACGAAGAATCCGGATGCCCGCGTGGTCCGTCTCTTGAGCGGTTCGTTCAAGACCAACCTCCGCGACAACCTTCCGGACGGCAGCTTCAACGTCATCACCGAGAACGCGAACTGCCTGAGCCTTTCGGGGCGCGGTGAGTATTCCGTGATGAAGGATGCGGAGATTGACATTTTCCAGGTTGGGACCGTGACCGGTTCGACCCGGATCGAGGGACCTCAATTTGTCGTTCCTGCCCTTCGCGCCGCCAACACCATCAACATCCAGACCTCTCCGGGCCGTTCCCTCACGCGGATGACCAGCATCTATGGCGATTTCGCCGTTGTGCTGGAGAACGGGACGGAAGAGCCCCAGAACTACACGATGACGCCGAAATCGGTCGTGAAGATCTGGCGGGAGAAGGCCCCGATCGGCGGCCGGACCGTGGTGTCCGTGCTGGCGGTCAACCATGTCGGGACGGCGCAGCACCGTTTCGCCTATGTGGTTGGCCGTCCGGTCCTGGCGACGGGCGATCTGGTCGATCCGGAGCGCGCCGCCGATCCCGAGGCGGAGGATGAGAAGTTGCCATCGCTGGTCTCGGACGAGAAACCGGCCGCCGGGAAGGAGAAGCCCGCCGCCGAAGATGATGCGGATGGCGACAAATAGGCTCTTCACAGGAGAACCGGCCGTTTTCGCGCAGCCGGTTCTTTCTTTTCGATTCGCGCGATGAACACTCTACGTTGGATGTAAAACCGTGTTTATCTATCATTTTAACCGACTGATCCGTAATCGGCTTTTGTGGGGTTTCTTTGCGATCATCATCGCGGTGGCGTTTGTCGCGGTTGACTCCTGTTTCCGGAATCCGGCAGATGCCCATCCCGCCGGCAGGATGAACGGAAAGAAGATCTCGACTTCCCGGTTCGATCAGATCGTCCACTCCCTCCGTGGAAACGGACGCAACCGGGACAATGAAACGCCGAACCATGTGATTGACCGCCGTGCGTGGGAGCAGATCGCCGCCGTCGAGAATGCCGCGGGTAACGGGATGAAGACCTCCGTGCCGGAGATCCAGGCCGCGCTTCGCGAGATGCCCGCGTTCCAGGGCAGCAACGGGTTCGATATGGAGCGGTACAAGATGATGGTGCGCAACATGGGCTTTACCCCGGAGTATTACGAGAAGCTTCTGGCGCATCAGCTGACGCTCATGAAGAGCGCGACGCTCGTGAACAGCGCCTCTTGGATCTCCCCGATGGAACTCGATTCCGAGTTGGCGTCCATGACGGACCGCTTCACGGTTCAGATCGCCTACGTGAGCAACACCTTCGCCAATGCGGAGATGCCGCTGAAGGACGAGGATTACAAGAAGTATTATGAGGAGCATAAGGAGAGTTTCGGTCTTCCCGACCGGATTCAGGTCCGTTATGTTGTGATCCCGGCGACCAACTGCCTCGCCGTCGCCACAACGCCGGATGACGCCGAGTTGCAGGACTACTACGACACCAACTCCGACAAATACACCCGCACGACGACCAACAACACCACGGAGACGATTCCCTTCGAAGAGGTTCGCGGTAAGATCATGGATGAGCTGAAACTTCAGGCCGCAGTCTATGCCGCCTCGACCTCTGCGACCTTCCGGGTCTATTCTGACGTCATCAACACGAACGTTCAGAAGGATGTACTCGGCGAGTTCGCCAAGGCTGAGAAACTGACGGTTCAGACCTCGCCCTTCTTCAGCGTCAACGATCCGTTGCCGTGGGTCGAAAGCGGGAACGGCCGGAAGTTCTCCGAGGCCGTCTTTGAGTTGGATCCGGAGCGGGTCGATTCCCGGTTCTGCGTGGTCGAGTGCACGAAGTCGGTTTATGTGGTTGAGCTGGTTAAGCGCGAAGAGGCCCATGTCCCGCCGTATGAGGAGGTGGTCGCTTCCGTTAAGACCCGTACCCTCAACCAGGCGCGGACCGATGCGTTCGAGAAGGTTGTGAAGGAGAAGAAGGAAGGACTGGACAAGGAGATGTCCGCCGGCAAGGCGTTTGCGGATGCGGCGAAAGGGTTGGGTATGAATGTCTCGACCTCGATCACCTATACCGTCAGCGACATGCAGAATGTCCGGTTCGACAACAGTTTCTCGGTCGCCTATGGCGCCCGTTCCGTCCTCAAGGGGAAAGTTTCGGATGCGATCCCCGCCTCCTCCAAACTTTCGCTCCTGGTTTATGTCCAGGATCGTCAGCCGGGTGATCCGCTCTCCAGTGAGATGATCCGCTCCCAGATCCGTTCCAGCCTTGCGGGGCGGGGCGGCGACAAGTTTTCCGAGTGGCTGAAGTGGGATCTCGCCCAGCAGAAGTTTGAGCCGGCCAAGGCGCTCCTTCCGGAAGACGCCACGATCAAGGATGATTCCGAGACTGATCCTGAAGTCGTCGAGTAAGTCGGCTGAGAAGGTTTTCCGTATTGCGGGGCGGCATCTCCATGCCGCCCCGTTTTGTTGTCGGATTGAGGTTCAAGGAAAGGAGAACATGGATGAAAACACGTATCGAGAATCGCCGCTATCTGTTGGGAGTATTGGTCTTGGCGGCTGCCGCCGTCCTCCACGCGACACCGGTTTCGCCGCGTGACGCCGAGCGCTATTTCCACTCGCTCTTTGACGATCCCGCGTCGGTTCCCGTCGCCTTCACCTACGGCGGGACGCGGTATAGCGGGTTGGGCGGGATGAAAGTGATCGAACGGACGATCGCGCCCGCCGCACCTGTCCGGAAGGGGAGACTGGTGTGCGCGCTCGATGACACGCTCACGGTGACGCTCGATGCGGCGTACTGCGCGGAATTCGGGGAAGTCGAATATACGCTCTGGTTCGCCAACACCGGGAAGACGCCCTCCAAGACACTTTCCAATGTCTATGCATACCGCGCCACGGTTCCGGGGACGAATCCCCGTTTGCGTGGCATTCTCGGCGATCACCAAAACTACTATGCGGCCTACGACAGCGATTTGACAACGGAACCGCGCGTCTTCCGTTCGGTCAACGGACGTGCGACGCACATCGTCTTTCCGTACTTCGATTTCGTCCATGGGAACGGCGGTACCCTGATGGCGCTGGGTTGGGCGGGAACGTGGGAGGCGGGATTTCTTGCGATAGGGGGTGAGACCTTCGTGGCGACCAAGACCTGCATCGATCTGGATGCGGCGATCCTTCCCGGTGAGCGGATCCGGACGGGACTCGTCGTGCTGCTTCCCTACGAGGGACGCGACGCCGACCGCGCCACCAACCGCTGGCGCGCCTGGTTCATGAAATACAATCTGCCGAAGGCCAATGCCCAAGGCGAGGCGATCCAGCCCTTCTCCACCACCTGTTTCGCGGCCGACACCGGGCTTCCGAATTCGGACGGTAGCATCTCGGAACGGGCGACCACCTGGAAACGGACGCTCGACAAGCTCGCTGCCGAGCGGATGCTGCCCGACTTCCGCTGGTTCGACGCAGGCTGGTATTGCGATCCCGCCCGGAGATCGGTTCCCTCCGACTGGTGGGGAACGATCGGAACCTGGGAGCTGGATGCCGAGAAGTGGCCGGGAACCTCGTTCCGTGAATCCAACGAGGCCTGCCACGCCCTCGGGCTGAAAACGCTGGTCTGGTTCGAGCCGGAGCGCGTGACGCACCTTGACGATCTTGTCCGAAACTTCGGCTATAAGAAGGAGTGGGGTGTCCGGACGGGGCATTGCATCACCAGCAACATCGGCGACGATGAATGTCTCGCCTGGACGTTGGGGCGTATCACCAAGATGATGGGGGAAAACGCGGTGGATCTCTACCGCGAGGACAACAACAGCAATCCGGCCCAGGCCTGGCGGATCCTCGACGCGCGCGATACGGAACGGCTGCACCTTCCCCGTAAGGGCATCAACGAGAACAAATGTATCCAAGGGCACTACAGGCTCTGGGACGGAATCATCGCCTTCTGCGCGAAACACGGGAAATGCACCTACGTTGATTCCTGCGCAAGCGGCGGCGGACGTAACGATATCGAATCGATGCGGCGGGGCGTTCCCTTTATGCGGAGCGATTTCGATCGCACAACGATTCCGATGCGCCTTTCCCAGACATGGGGTTTCTGCAAGTGGATTCCCTTCCACGGTTCCTCCACGAAGGACACCGTCGGTCAGCTGGAGGAGGCGAAAGGGGGTGGAAGCGACGCCTATGTCGTGCGCGCCTCCTATCTTCCGATCTACAATTTCGGCGGGATGTTCTCACACAATCCCGATCTCGATTTCGACCTCATGCGGCGAAACTACGCTGAATGGAAGAGCGTGCGCCATCTGCTCACACGCGATTACTACACCCTCACTCCGTGGCACGGCACCACGTTTCAAGAGGGATGGACGGCGCTTGCGTATGACGCACCCGAACGGGGCGAGAGTCTGATTCTCGCCTTTCGAATGGTCAACGCGGAGTCCCCGGACTTCCAGGCGAAACTGCCGTTCGCCGATCCTTCAGCAGACTATACGCTTACCGATGCCGATTCGGGCAAAGAACAATGTCTTTCGGGCTGGGAACTGCGGCGCGGCTTGACGATCACCCTTCCAAACAAGCGCTCCAGCGCACTCATCCGGATGAAGCGAAACGGTACGGCCAAACCCGTGGTCTGTCACGATTTGGCGCAATCGGTTCTGCCGAAACTCTCGGAGGGTAACTCCGCTGTGCCCGACGCGAACGGTGGCGTTTGGCGTTTCCTCTACCGCAAGGAGATCTGTGGAGACGATGGTGACACCATGACGCCGATACCCGGAGATGCGGGTGAACTGCAAGGGTTCCGCGCCTCCGCAACCGACGAGTTCCCTCAGCTTCTGGCGAATCCGTTTGATGACTGGCTGCTTGTGCCGGGTGTGGCGGGCGGACGGCGAGACCGGCCGTTCAAGCCGCTTGAGTTTCTGGCGCACCCCGCGCCCACGTCGTATGAAAAGTGCCGCGCGGTCCTTCGCTACACGGCCGCGAAGGCGGGCATCTACAGTCTCTTCGCCGACTTTCGCGCGATGAATATCGGCGCGGGCCGGGTGGACATCTCCGTCGTGGCGAACGGCAAGCTGATCTGGCAGAAAGAGCTTGTGAGGGATGGCCAGCGGTATATCGACCTGCCGCCGCTCATGTTACGCGAGATCCGCCTCGGCGTCGGGCAGCATTTGGAGCTTGTTGTGGGCCCCGGGCTGACCGAACCGTCGCATGTCTGCGACGGAACCGCTTTCTCCCTCCTGCTTGTTGAACAGTGACGGTGATGACGGTCCGGCGGACCGCCATCGTCCGTCATCCGCCTTCCACCTCATTTTTCCTCACAGAGGATTCTGAAACCGACGTCATGGACCTTCTGCCAGGGGCGGTAGAGGATGCGGGCGGCGAACGTGGCATCCTTCGGGCGGGTCCACCATGAGCCACCGCGGGCAACGGCGTAATACGCCGTGTCGGGCGCGGTCGCGGGGAATGTGATCGGTTGGGCGGTCGGCGGCGGTTGCGCCCGGTCGGCGGTCCACTCCCAGACATTGCCGTGGACGTTGCGGAGTCCCCATCGGTTCGGCTGGAAGCGGTTGACCGGTGCCGAGACGCGGAACCCATCATCAACCCGCTCGTCGGCGGGACGCCACGGCGGAACCGCCATGCCGGGGACGTTGGAGCGGAAACGGTCCTGCCGCCGGAAGGTCTTGTCGGCCAGATTGGCGGTTTTGTCGAAAGGGGTGTCTATGCCGCCGTACCAAAGCGGTGTCACCGCACCCGCCCGGGCGGCCCATTCCCACTCGTTTCCGGTCGGGAGTCGGACCGTCCAGCCGGTGAGCGCGGCGAGTTTTCTGCAGAAGGCTTCGGCCTCTTCCTGCGAGACGCGGCAGACGGGTTGCAGGGGACGATTCAGCGGATAGCCCCGTTCCTGTTCGGTGAACTGCATGAATTCACCGCGTTCGAGTTTGCTGTCGTGGTCGGGAACAAGTTTCCGGTACTGCTCGTTGGTCACCTCATCGACTCCGATCCAGAAGGACTTCCCGATGTCGCACGTTTCGCCGGCCGCGTTGACATAGCGTCCGGCCGGGATTTTGACGAGTTCGATGGAACTGTTCTCGCCGAGGGGAAGCCGCATCCGGGCGGGTGGGTTGAAGACGATGGCGGAGAGGATCTCGGCGGGGCGGGGGGCGGCGGGTTCCGTCACCGGTTCACAGGCCGGGAAGGAGAGTTGCGCGGTGCCAAAGGTCTTTTCGTGGTCCTCCTCCAGATTCGCGTAACGGCGCTGCAGATCGGCGCGGCGGGTCGCGAAGGGGATGACGTTGGTCGCACCGACGGTCTCGGTCCAGGTGCCGTGTCCCATCCGATTGAGGTCGATCCACGTGTTGATGCGGTCCCAGGATTCGGTGTCGAGCTTTACGCCGTGGTGGCCCGCCTCCAGCATCTGGACGAGTGCGGTCGTGTCGGCGGCAAGGTCACAGGGAACAAGCAGGTCATTATCCCCCTCCTGGGTGTGGTTCCGGACGTAGGAGCAGAGCGCGATGTAGGAAGGCGGAAAGAGACCGTCGCGCAGGTAGTAGGTCTCTTTGGTCTTAATGCAGATGTCGGGCCGGGAGGTGAGGTTGGGCTGGCCGGGACGGTCATCGGCGTTGTGGCAGCGGATGCAGTAGCGGTCGAGGACGGGTTGGATTTCACGTCGGAAACTGAATCCACGTTCAGGCCCGTACCACGGTTTGATTGCGGAGGGCGGACGCTGAAGGGCGAGAAGCGAACCGGCGGTGGAGCTGGATTCGGTCTCCTCATGGCAGCCCGTGCAGGAGGCGAATTCACCGGGCATGACCGTGAGCCAGCTGCGCATCAGTTGGAGGGCGCGGCCCTTCGCGTCGAGCGGCTGGATCGAGATCGGGAGATTGGCGGGGACAGAGAAGAAGGCGGAACCGTCCGCTTCGACCGGCACCGTGCCGAGGATGCGCTTGATGTCCCACGGGCCGTCCAGTCCGTGATGGTCGGTCTCGGCTCCCATCCAGCGATAGGCGAAGGAGTAGGTATAGATGCGGAGCGCCTTCACCGTACCGCGCGGAACGCCGCGCAGGCCGGGGCCCTCATAAATGTTGATGATTTTGACAAGACCCTCCTTCTTCTCGGGGTCGACTTTGGAAGGGATGACGGGAGGGACAGGGGTGGGCTGTAGCGGGATCGCCTCGAAGTAGAGGAAAGCCGGATCCTCAACGATCGGCGTGAGGTTGTTGAAGGTGTCGGCGAGGTAGAGTCCCCATCCGTCTTTCTCGGTCGGGCGGGCGGAGACGAGAACGTAATTCTTGCCCAAGGGATAGGGGAAGGCGAATTTCGGCCATGAGTAGTCGGCGAGACGGTCGCGGACAATCGGGGGGACCGGTTTGCCCCGTTCGGGGAAACGCTGGATAACGCCTTTGGCCTCTTTACGGCCGAGATTGGCGTCGAACAGGACCAGTTCGCCGTAGCGGGGTTGCCCGTGATGGCCGGAGACGATGGCGGTGAAGAGGTGCGGGGCGTCGGGGAAGACCCGCGCGTTGAAAAGCGCGTTGGGCCAATAGGAGTTGCTGCCATAGAAGGCCCGTTGGGTGGTGCCGTCGGGATTCATCGTGAAGAGAATCCGCGTGCAGTAGTGGGTGATGTCTGCATATTCCCAGTGGAGGAAGAGAACCCGGCCGTCGGGCATGACGGTCGGACACCAGTTGTTGTCCTGATCGAAGGTCAGCCGTCGGATCGTGCCGTCCGGGTCACGGCGGTAGAGGCTCGCGACCCAGGAGGAACCGACCACACACGGAACGCCGACCATGGAGGCATCCGAGAGGAAGAGCGTCGCGCCGTCGGGCAGATAGCAGCCCGCGTAGCAGTTGACGTCCGGATCCGGGATTAACGGAAGTTCGCGGGGCTGGGCGTTCGGGAGGGAGGTGTCGAGTTCAAAGACGCGGTGGATCGCTTCGACGGAACGGTTGCCGCGGACCTTGGGCGGCTTGTGCGTCCGATCTGTCCGTCGCGTGTAGAGTACACGCTTGCCGTCCCAGTGGAGGCAGAGTTCACCCAGATAGCCCTTCTCCGTCGTCTCGTCGAGCGGCTTGAAGCGCGGGGCGCCGCGGAGATCCTCAAGGATGCCCAGCGTGTTGGGTTGCCCGGAAAAGAGGTCTCGCGGCTGCTGCCAGTTGTTATGGAGTCCGAGACGGCCCTGCGTGCGCCGGACCACCACTAGCTTGTCCGTGTCCAAAAGCGGATTGGCGAGCAGATGGCTCCGGATCTCCGCAAGGAACTTTTCCGCCTTCGCCACGGGCGCGGGTTCGCCGTAGAAGGGACCCCAGTCACCCATGATGGAACGCAGGAGCTCGTCGCGGCGCGATTCCAACTCCGCCAGCCATTCGGGATGGGCGGGGAAACGGTCTGGCCAGCGGGCGGCCATGTCCTCATACGCGAGACGGACCGCCTCGCAATCGATGGCCTGTAACCGGCGCAGGACCCGGTCATCCCTGCTTTCGGCAAAGGCGCGGTTCCCTGACAGGCAGATGGCTGCGCAAATAACGGGGATCAGAGGGGAATGTTTCATGATGGTTGGGTAGTTGGGTGGTTAGGTGGGTTGGGTGGTTAGGCGGTAGGGGGGAAGGATGAGTGTCGGTTGGCGAATGTCGTCCGCGTGTCGCGTGTCCTATAACCTTTTCATCTTTTAACCTTCCCGTTCCCCTTAACGGCTGCTGGCGCGGTGGGACAATACGCCCGGATGGGACAACCGTCGCAATGGGGATTGCGCGGGGAACAGCGGGTCTGTCCGAAAGAGACGAGGTAGGAGTTCCAGGTCTTCCAATAGCGGACGGGGAGGATTTTGCGGAGCGCCATTTCCGTGTCGAACGGGGTCTTTGTCCGGATCAACCCCAGCCGGTTGGTGATGCGGTGCACATGGACATCCACACAGATGGCGGGCTTGTCGAAACCGAGCGCGACGACAAGATTCGCCGTTTTCCGTCCAACGCCGGGCAGTTCGCATAGCGCTTCCACCGTGTCGGGTAGCACGCCACCGAACTTTTCGTTCAGCGCGGCGGGAAGCGCCTTCAGATGACGGGCTTTGTCATGATAGAACCCGACCGGATAGATAAGCTGTTCGAGGCGTTCGATCGGGATCCGTTCGAGATCGGCCGGCGAGTTGACCTCTGTGAAAAGCCGGCCACAGGCGCCGGCGGTACAGGCGTCCTTGGTCCGTGCGCTGAGGATGGTTCCGAGCAGGACATGGAACGGATCGTTCGTCTGGGCGGCGACCAGTTCGATAATCGGGGCGTGAACGCTTTGGAAGGCCTTCTTCAGCAGGCGGTTTACGGCGGGGATGTCATCAACGGTCATCGGGAACTCCTTGGCTAAGGATGTTTTTCCGGCGGATCCGGGATCAGTGTTTCGACGGGCGGAAGCCGGTCAAGCTGGGTAAGCAGGAGGTCGGCGGTTTGACGGAGTTCCGCCGTACAGGTGCCGGTTCGGTCCAGCGCGACACAGAACATACCGGCGGCTTTCGCGGCGCGGACGCCGATCGGGGAGTCCTCAAACACAACGCAGGATTCGGGCGGCACGTTGAGCCGCCGGGCTGCAGCCAGATAACCGTCCGGCGCCGGTTTTCCGCGCGGGTAGTCCTCCGCGCCGAGGACGAAGGCGACTGCATCGCGCGCGTCCATCAGATCGACGGCCGCCTCGACATCGCGGCGGGGGGAACCGGAGACGATCGCGACCGGCGCGAGCCGGGCAAGCCGTTTGAGCGTTTCAACCGAGGGGGGAATCATCAGCCGCGCAGGGTCTTCAATCTGGCGAAGGTAGTAGGGACGCAGGTCGGCCGCCATCGTCGCGGGAACGGGGTCGGCCGCCTGTGGAAAATGCGCGACCAGGCTTTTGTGGATATCAAACCACGAGCGTCCGAAGACAATCTCCAAAATCCGCCCGGCCGTTGTCGTCGCGCCCCGGTCAGCCAGATAATCCCGAATTGCGACGGCCCATAGCCGCTCGGTATCCAGCAGCGTTCCGTCCAGATCAAAGAGAAAGGCTGACGGCCGCATTACCCCTGTTGCGCCTGCCCGGTTGCCTGGGCCTTAGCCGCGCCGCAGCACTTTTTGTACTTCTTGCCGCTGCCGCACGGGCAGGGATCGTTACGACCGATTTTCGGATGCTCGCGCCGGATCGGGTCCGGCCCGAAAATCTTCCCGTCAATAAAACGCCATTCGCCGTCGATCTTCAGGAAGTCGGCGAGCTCATGGTGGTCGAACGAGGTGTTGTTCACGGTGTAATGGGCGATAAACTCAACCGATCCGACCGTGTCCTCCTCCCCGCCGCCATTCGTGTTCAGGATCTCGATGCCCGTCCAGGTGGCGGATTCCGCCCACTTGCGGCTGCTTTCCGCGTCAAACTCTTTCTGGACTTTGGGACCCGATGTCCGGTAAAGGTAATCCACCGCGCCGCGGGCATACGCGCAATAACGGGACCGCATCAAGGCGACTGCGGTCTGGGGCTTGGCTTTGCCGATGATGAAAGATTCGCAACACGCGCTATACGAAAGCCCACTGCCACAAGGACACAAATCACTCATTTCACTGCTCCAATCGATCGGCGGGAAACCTCTCCCGCCCAACATTCATCTCATTTTACCGAATACCTGTGAGGCCGCGCAACTGAAAACCGTCCGTTACAGCCGGGCCATGACGAAATCGCGCAAGGCGGCGACGGAAATGAAGTTCCGCACGTCAAAATCGCTGTCCTCAATCACAATGCCGAACGCATCCTCCAGACCGACCACCAGCTCAAGAAGGCAAACCGAATCCACGCCGTAGGTTTCAATCAGCGAGGCATCGGTCACCATCTCTTCGGGTGGTACCGGAAGAAACAGCCGTTCAACAATCATCTCCTTCAGTTTCCGCTCAATCGTCGTAGCATCCATCTCTTCACCTCAAGTGTTTAGAGTGTGAAAAGTGTATTAAATCGGACCGAAGGGGGCAAGCGTAAAAAGTTACGGCGAGGAACTCCGTTTCTTTCCCCATGGGATGTTTTGCAACCGTATTGCATCGGGAACGGTATCTGATATACTGTTGGGCGTTGAGGTTTATAAGGAGAAATGGATATGAAACGCTTTTTGCTGATGGGTTGTACGTTGGGGATAATGGGTGTGATGGTGATGGCGGAGCCGCAGCAGCCGGCGGGAACCCGGCCGCAGCAACCGCCGCCGCGTTCCAGCGGGACGCCGTCGGTCGGTAACCGTCCGGCGGGTACGCCTCAGGCGGGCAACAAGGCTGCACCCCAAATGGGCAACAAGGGCACACCCCAGATGGGAAATCGGACGGTGCGGCGGATGCCGGACCGGGTGGATCGCGAACCGCAGATGTCGGAATCGGATCAGAAGCTGCTGGAAACGATCGAAGAGAGCGAGTCGCTTCGGGAGTTGATCCGGCTTTCGCGCCGTGCGTCGATGTCGCGTCATCCTGAGATCCGGATGGCGATGGTGGACGCGCTGGAGGCGCGGGGTACCGATGCGGCGGAGATGGTGGCGGCCTATATCGCCGATCCGGATGAGGATGTCTCCGAGTCCGCATTTACAGCCTGGACCTCGCTGGTGAACGAGATGAAGCCCTCCCGCCGGGCGAAGGCGATTGTTGCGGCGGCGGCGGTCCTCCAGGATGCACAGCGGCTCTACACCCCGGAAGTCCACGGGATGAGAGACGGGCGATGAGGGAATAAAGGTTGGTAATGGGAGGGGCAACGTCCCCGTTGCCCTCCTTCGAAGGTGGTGGACGCGGGAAATCGGATGTCCGAAGTCCGAAGCCTTGTCATGGGTTCTTTGCGCCCTTTGCGTTATTTAAATGGGGAAGAGATGATGGACGGTGAAAGACGGGACATCCGGATTGTCGCGCTGGATCTCGACGGGACGCTTTTGGATTCGGAGAAAAGGCTGTCGGAGGTGAACCGCGTTGCGCTTGAAGCGGCGGCGCGGCGGGGTATCGCGATCGTTCCGACCACGGGCCGCTTCTTCGGGGCGATGCCGGAGCCGGTCCGGAACCTGCCGTTCGTCCGTTATGCGATCACCATCAACGGCGCCCAGGTCTATGATCGCCTGACCGATGCGGCGTTGGTCCGGGAAGAGTTGCCGTTGGAGACGGCGCTTGCGATCATGCGCTATCTGGATGGGTTTGATGTGATTTATGACTGCTACCAGGACAACTGGGGCCGGATGACGCGGGCGATGCAGGAGAAGGCGGCGGACTACACGCCGGATGCCCATTATCTGAAGATGGTCCGGGAACTCCGCCAACCCTATCCCGATCTGAAGGCCTTTCTGACCGAGAGGGGGGCGGATGTGCAGAAGATCATGCTCTTCGCGCGTTCGCTTGAGGTGCGCGCGCAGATCGCCGAGGGGTTGCGCGTGCGTTTTCCCGAAATCGCCATCTCCTCCTCCACCGTCAACAACCTGGAACTGAATGCCGGGACGGCCCATAAGGGACGTGCGCTCCAGCGTTTCGCGGAGGCGTTGGGGCTGACGTTGGACAACTGCATGGCGCTCGGAGACGGCCTGAATGACCTGACCATGATCCGCGCGGCGGGTCTCGGCGTCGCGATGGCCAATGCCCATCCCGATGTTCTGGCGGTTGCGGATGCCGTGACCGCCTCAAACGATGAGGATGGCGTCGCCAAGGCGATCGAACGGTTCTGCCTCAAGGGCGGTTGAGCGTTGAGGGTTGAGGATGACGAAGGCCGGAAGTCTGATGTCCGAAGGCTGACGTCTTGCGGGTGAGATATTAGGAAAAAGATGGGGGCGGAATATGATGGTACGGTGGGTTCGGGTGGCGCTGGCGGGATTGTGCGTCGCGGGACTGGCCTACGGGGATTGGGTGGGCCGTTACGCCAGTTATCCGTATCAGATGGATGGGAATGATCCGGTTCCGGGCCTTTTCTATAGCAAGGTCTGCGAGCCGGGTGTTTCAGGCGAGGAGCACGCGTCGTATGTGACGATCGGAACGGTTTATCCGCGCCGGCAGGGGATCGCGTCGAGTTATGCGGGCAGCTTGGAGATTCCGGCGATGATTGACGGGTTACCCGTCCGGAAGGTGATGGATTCCGCCTTTGTCGGATGTACGAAACTGACCTCGATCACCCTTCCGGCAACGGTGCGCGAGGTTGGCCCGCTCGCCTTTTCCTGGTGTATCTCTTTGACGAATGTGACGTTTCTCGGCGGTGTGGAGACGGTGGGGCCGTTGGCCTTCTCCAATTGCGTGTCGCTGGCCTCGATAACCTTCCCCGCAACCCTCCGCCGGCTGGGCGCGAACTGTTTCGTTTTGTGTGATTCGCTCCAATCCGTCACCTTTCTCGGCAACGCACCTGAACTGGACGGGGCGCCGGCGGACGAGACCTGCAGTTATCTGGGTGAGAAGCGGCTGGCGGGCGCGCCGGTGCCGACCCGCGCGAAAATCCATATACGGCCGGGGACGGTCGGTTGGAAAGGACCCTACATCAGCGGTGTCCCGGAGAAGTGGCCTGTTCAATATGGCTGGATGACGGCGCATGAAGTGGTGCCGTTGCCGGCGGAAAAACCCGGTTTGGTGATGCGTCTGGCCGATCATGAATGACGGAGAAAGGGCTGTGGCGAGAGGGAGAGGGAAATCATGCAGGTTGATTGGATGATCATCTATGCGGCGGCGGGTGTGGCGGGGTTCCTGCTGATCATGTGCCTGGTCGCCTTTGTGTGCCTGTACCGGGCGAGAAAGACGGCGAATCTCCGGCTGACGGACAACCTGCGGTTGACGGGCGAACTGGAACAGTTGAAATCGGTCTCCGCGGTAAAGGAGGCGGAGGTCCTGCGGCGGCTTGAGGATAAGGACGAGGTCTGCCGCCAACGGATCGCAGACCGGGATGCGGCCTGTGCCCGGGCGTTGGAAGAGAAGGGCCTCGCGTGTGCGAACCAGCTGCAGGAGAAGGAGCGCGCATGCGCCACCCTGCTCGCTGAAAAGGACGCCGCGTTGGAACGCAAAGAGGCGGAGTGCCAGGCCCGGTTGCGTGACCGCGACGAGCAGTGCGGGAAGGCCCTCCGCGAGAAGCAGGAGGCGATCGAGCGGTTTCTTGAGGAGAAGGAACGCGCCTTCGCCGAGTCGGTCAAAACCCTCCGGGAACAGTTCGCCACTTTGGCGGCGGAACGGCTGAAAATCCAGAGCGCGGATCTCTCGGAAAAGAATGCCAGGGATATCAAGCCGCTTTTCGACTCGCTTGAGAAGAAGATCGCTGAATTCAAGCAGGCGTCGGAGTCGGCGCGGGTGGACAATGAGAAACTTGGTGCCGAACTCAAAACGCACATCTGCGAGGTGGGACAGAAGGCGCAGAGTCTGGGGAAACAGGCGGAGGATTTCATGACCGCCCTGAAGGGCGGGAACAAGAATCAGGGGAATTGGGGCGAGGGGATCGTCCGCAACGCGCTGGAAGGGGCGGGATTGAAGGCGGGGACGGACTTCACGGAGCAGGTCGGCGCGCGGGATGCGGGGCTTCCGGATTTTACGGTTTTCGACGGTGTGCACCGAAAGATCCTGATCGACGCCAAGGTCAACATCGATGCTTTCCTTTCCGCCGTCCAGGCGTCCCATGAGGGACGGATCGCCGATGCCGAAGCCCGAATGCGGGAACACGCCAAAAGCGTTCGTACGCAGATCGCCGGCCTGGCCGAACGGAATTATCCCCGGAAACTGAAAGAGCGGGATGCCGATAAGGATGCGGAGTATTCGCCGGTTGTCATCATGGCGATGCCCAGCGAGGCCACCTACGCCGCCGCCCTCTCCGCCGATCCGCAGATCGGGACCTTCGCAAACGAACGGAATATCGCGCTGGCTTCCCCCCAGATGCTTTTCGGCTATCTCGTGCTCTTCAAGCTGGGGATTGACCGGTTGAAGGTGGACCGCAACAACCAGGAGATTGTGAGACGCGCGTCGCAGATTCTTTCGCGGATGGATGCCGCTTTCGCCGCCCTTGAGGAGATCGGCAAGGCGCTGGAGAAGGCGCAGGCGCAGTACCATCAGGCGATGAACAAGCTTCGGGGCGATGACGGCGGCCACAATGTCCTGGCCCCTGCCCGCGAGTTGGCAAAACTCATGAACGCCACGGAAAAACGTCATTCCGAAGCCCTGGCTGAGAATGAAAAATGAAAAGACAAGGGAATAGGGAAGAGGGAAAAGAGGGAAGGGGAGTGACGGGTGACGCGTGACGGGTGACGGGGTGAATGAAAAATGAAGAATGAAGAATGAAAAATGGGGAACGGGGAATAGGGAAGAGTGGTTAGTCGCTAGCGGTTAGTCGTTAGCGGACGCGACGGGGCGCGTCCCTCCCAACGCTCAACGGTTGATGGTTAGGTGTTTGGGTGGTTAGGTGGTTGGGTGGTAGAACGCGCTTCTAGCGTGTTTACAGGGAACGGGAAGAGGACTCTCAACGCTCAACCCTCAACCGATGATAGTGGGGTGGTTAGTCGTTAGTCATTAGTCAACGGCTTCGCTCACGCTCGCCTTGGTTCTGGCATTGCCGAGCGTAAGCGAGGCATGTCTGTGTTGGTCGGTGGTTCAGTTATTAACCACAGACTTTCACGGACGGGGCTCACTAACGTTCGCCCAGGTTCGGATTGGCGCAAGCGTAAGCGCGGCGTGTCTGCCTGCCCGCCGAAGCCTCTTGAACGCCGTTGCCTTGGCGTAGACGGTTGGCGCAGGCGGGTGTTGGTCTGTGGTTTATCAAAGTGTTTCCAGCGAGTGGGGATCAAGGAGGAAGTCGATCAGGCCGATGTAGGCAATGCCATTGTCGTCGTATGTTCGGGTCTGGAACGGGTCGCTCGTTATTACCACCTTTCTGAAGGAATCGCCGGTATGGCGAAGCGAAAAGGTTTCCTGTTCCCGCTTCTCGTCTGTGGGGATGGAATAGG
The DNA here is from genome assembly GCA_002309585.1 of Verrucomicrobia bacterium UBA1211. Classification (GTDB taxonomy): domain Bacteria; phylum Verrucomicrobiota; class Kiritimatiellia; order RFP12; family UBA1067; genus UBA1211. Next base: position 12,535 of record DBXN01000139.1, on the reverse strand, counting down.
CGGACTGAATGTAGATCTGCTTCGGGCCGCGATTGACAACAAAGTCGATTTCGTATTGCTGCGTCTGATGGATGCCGGTTTTGCGCTCATCCAGCATCACCACGCCGACATCAACCGGATATCCGCGCCGGACAAGTTCGCAGTAGATGACATTTTCCATCAGATGTGTCGGCTCGGTTTGGCGAAAGTTGATACGCGCGTTCCTAAGTCCAGGGTCTGTGGCGTAGTATTTGATGGGATAGTCGAGATAGTGCCGACCCTTGACGTCGTATCTGGCGGCTTCAAGGACCAGGAAGGCGTTTTTGAGGCAGCCAAGATATTTGACAACGGTTGGCCTCGTTGCTTTTGCGTCGATGGCGGATTGAATCGTGTTCGTGAGCTTTGTGGGATTGGTGAGCCCGGCGATGTTGCTCATCACGATGTCAATCACCGCCTCAAGAAGACCTGCATTCTGAATCTTGTCGCGTTCGACGATGTCTTTGATGTAAATGGTACTGTAGAGGTTGCGCAGATACCTTTCTTTTTCTTCGGGGGTTGGCTTGAGCGCGCACTCGGGAAGCCCTCCGTAGCGCATATATTCCTGGAGGACGGCAAGTGGATTGGCTTCGTCCGCACGGAAATCCCGGTATTCGGAGAAGGAAAGCGGCATGATCTGGATGATTTGCCCGCGTCCCCGAAATTCCGTGGCCACATCGGAAATGAGAAGCTTGGAGTTGGAGCCGGTCACGTATGCGTCTATGTGCGGCGAAGTGCGGAGTCCGCTGAGCACGCTGTAGAAGGTGATGTATGCCGATTCACGGTCGTCAGGATGGACGCGCGAAAGGTCGATGCCGGGCGGAAGGACTTTTCTGCATCTCTGTATTTCATCGATGAGCACATAGAACCTGCCGCGATGCTTCGGCGTCATCTTGCGAATGTACTTCCCAAGTTCGATGGGGTCGGTAAGGAATTCGTTTTCGTCGTTTTCAAGGTCTATCTCGATGATATGGTCTTTCTTTACGCCTTCGGAAAGAAGATGTCTTTTGAACAGATTGAAGAGCAGAAAGCTCTTCCCGCATCGTCGGATGCCGGTTATGATTTTTATGAAACTGTTGTGTTTCGCGGCTGTCAGCTGGCTCAACAATGCTTCGCGCTTGATGGTCATGTCACATTCCTCTTTTTCATGTTTATGGATTCTGCCATAAAGATGAAACTGGATGTATTGTACCTTATCCTTTGCACGGATGCAATGGCGTGGTTTAAAGTTTTTGGCATAGTCCATAAAGTTGAAAGTGGGGGAGGGCGTAGGGGGTGCGCCCTGTCGTCCCCCTCGCCGCGCTGCGTTTTGCCGCTGGGCGGGTGGGGTGTCGCATGGGGGAGAATGAAGAATGAAAAGATAAGGGAATAGGGAAGAGAAATGAGACGAACGGCGGAGTGAAATTCCATAATGGCTTAATGTCATAATTCCATCATTTCAGAATTCCAGAATGAAACGCTAAACCTTTTTCGTGTTGTTTCCCTTTTTTCAGACGGGGGAATGTGGTATCTTACATAGTCGATTATGCAAAATCATATCCAACGAACATAACTCATTGCAGTGCATAAATTTATGAAAGATTCCCCTTGCAATATCGCTGTCATTTTGTTATTATTGTATGCGTATTTTCCAAGGAAAACGAAAGGCAGCCCCCGAAAATGATGACAAAAACAGACAGCGGAAAGCCCGTCCAGAGCGACCTCTTCAAGATTATGCTGCGGGATCTAGTCGACCCCGGCCACGAGCTCGTCCTGCTCCGCGACGCGATCGACTGGCGGAGGTTCGAGGAGGCCCTTGAGCCCGCCTACAGCTGCGACAAGGGGCGCCCGTCCATCCCCGTGCGGATGATGGCGGGGCTTACGTTCCTGAAGTACATGTTCGGGATGAGCGACCAGGACGTGCTGGACAACTGGTGCGAGAACCCGTACTGGCAGTACTTCTGCGGCGGCGAGTTCTTCGAGCACCGTCCGCCGACGGACCAGGCGACGATGAGCCGCTGGCGCAGCCGTGCCGGGGAGGCGGGCGCGGAGGAGATGATCATGGGGACGCTGGCGTCGGCGCTCAGGAACAAGGTCGCGAAGAGGAAGGACTTCGAGCGCGTGAACGTCGACACGACCGTGTAGGAGAAGAACGTCCGCTTCCCGACGGACGCGCGGACGCTCGACCGCGCGCGGGAGCGCGTCGTGGCCACGGGCGGGAAGCTCGGCATCAGCTTCGCGCGCAACTACGTGCGCAAGGGGAAGACGATGCTGCGCAAGCACTCCGGCTACGTCAAGGCGAAGCAGTTCAACCGCGCGGAGAACGTCGTGAGGGCGATGAGGCAGTATCTGAAGAACGTTTGCGACGAGGCGGAGGCCGCGGCGGCGGGGATCGTGCCGCGCAACGCGCGGGAGATGGCGCTTCTCGAGCAGCTGCGCGGCCATGTCGAACTCTCGCGCAGAATCATCGCGCAGGACAAGGGCACGCCCGGCAAGGACAGGGTGTATTCCGTCCACGAGCCGCAGGTCGAGTGCATCGCCAAGGGTAAGGTCCACAAGCACTACGAGTTCGGTGTCAAGGTGGGCTTCGTCACGGCGTCGCGGACGAACTGGATCCTCGGCGCCATGGCACTTCCGGGCAATCCGTACGACGGGAACACGCTTTCCAAGGCGCTGGGGCAGGCCGAGAAGATGTGCGGCGTGAAGCCGCTGTACGCCTACTGCGACCTCGGATACAGGGGGCACGACTACAAGGGCGAATGCGACGTGCAGGTCGTCAACAGGTTCAGGAAGCGCAAGCCGATGGCGCTGCTCAGATGGTGGAAGAGGAGAAGCGCGATAGAGCCCGTCATAGGACACGTCAAAAGCGACCACTGCATGGGGCGCAACATGCTCGGCGGCGAACGCGGCGACAGACTCAACGCGATGCTGTCCGCCGTGGGCTTCAACCTCGTGAAACTGATGAAGGGATTGAAAAAGAGATGGCTCAAGCGTCTCTTTTTGTGCCTGCGAACGATGGTGGGCAATCTTGCCGATGCTGTCGCGGGACTTACGCACTGGGTCGAGGTGGCGTGGCGTCAGGCTGCCACGGCATTACGCCGCCCATTGTTTGCGGCAAACTGGCATTTTGCATAATCGACTAAGTAGCGACCAACACGGCCTTTACCGCCTCGCCGGGGGTAGCAGAACCGGGCGGGATTCGGTGTCGGTAAGACGCGACAGGGCTTTTTCGCGCCCTTCAAGCGCGATCGTGATGAAGAAAAACTGGCGCCCGGTGTGGTTGAACGTCATTCTTGCCGATACCCTTTCGCTGTTGGGAAATAGGATACAGCACTATGTGGCCGTGTGGCAATGGCGGAGCAACGAAAAAATAACGGGCGGCTTCGGATGAAGCCGTCCGTTCGTTTGCGATTGCGAAGGTCGCTTATTTCTGCGCCGCTTCGGCGGCGGGCGCCGGGGCCGGAGCCGTCTCCTGGCCCTTCAGCTTCTGCCCGTAGGACATCACGCAGAACGAGATCAGCAGGATCGCGATGCCGGTACCGAGGAGCGCCTTGGTCTTGCATCCGACGCCCTTCCACTCGCCCAGCAGGATACCCGCGAGGGAGCTGAAGAAGATCGCCGCGCCCATCACGACCGCGAAGCTGATGTAGGCGACATTGCCCAGCGCCGGTTCGCCGACCTTCTGGCAGACGAACTGCATCGCCCAGATGACGCCCGCGATGCCGGCAAAGAAGATGTTCCCCGCGATGATCCCCGCGCCGCCCGTCCGGTAATCGGCGAAGGTGTTGTTCTTCTTGTTCTGCCAGAGACACCAGATCGCGTTCACGACGAAGCCGCCGATCAGCACCACGATCAGGACCGGAATGCCCTGCCACTTGGCGGGCGTGTTGTTGGCCAGGGCGGCCTCTTCCAAAACCTTGCCTCCCTGTAACCCGAAGTTCATCCCCGCGCTGGCGATACCGGAGAAGAGCGCCACGGCGATACCCTTCTTGAAATCGAACTCGGCGACGGCCTTTTTCTTCTCCTCCTCGGAAAGCTCACCCTCCTTGGATTTGCCGGCCAGGCCGACAAAGATGATGCCGATCAGGGAGCCGATGACGCCCCCGAAGGTCACGAGCGCCGGGGTGCCGTTGAACAGCTCGCCCGCCTTGCCCGTAACGATCGGCGGGATGAGGGTGCCGGTCGCGGAGCAGAGCCCGCAACCGATCGCCAATCCCAGGCCGATGCCGAGATAGCGGATCATCAGACCCCAGGTCAGGCCGCCCAGTCCCCACAGCGCGCCGAAGCCCGCGCAGCGCCCCAGTACCTCGCCCGGCGCGCTCTTCAGGACCGTGAGAAGATTCGGTACGGTCGCGAACGCCAACGCCCACGGGAAGAGGATCAATCCGAAAATCGCGTAGAAGAGCCAATAGCTCTCATAATTCCACTGCTTCACCTTTTTGAAAGGCAACGCGAAAACCGCGCCGGCCAAACCGCCCGCCGCACAAACAATCATCCCCAACACAGGATTAGCATCCATCGTAAACTCCTTCGTTAGAAAAACCATCCGAATTTGTGTAACCATGTTACCCGTATTCCCCATGGAAAACAAGGCAAAACGAACGGGGAATGGGGAACGGGTAGGGGTGGCGGCGAGGAGAAAAACGGTGTGCGCATTCATTTGCCTTTGTTTCTGCCCGTGTGGTAAACTGTACGGCAAATGACTCTGTACCGTTATTCTTATCTTCCCGGTTTTTTCCGGGTGTTTCTCGCCACGTTCTGCGCGGGCGCTTTCCTGTGCGGAACAGGGGCGGAGGTGAAGCCCGCCTTCGCCTGTACGGACGGCAAGGAGACGATCACCGAGAATCCCGCGCGCGGCATGGCGGGGGGCGGGTGGACCATCTTCAAGCCGGAAGGGCTTCCGAAATGGCACGGCCATTCTGGATTCCACTCTTCGCTTTGGGAGTTGAGCCTCTTTTCGGGAGGACGCGAGCAGAACGGGAAGCGGCCGGATCCGAAGCGGGTCGGGACGGCGGATATTCCCCTTACGGCGCAGATGAAGGCGGATGCCGGACGTTTCCTCGCCGAGACCCGCGCGAAGGGGGGGACGCTCATCATCCGGCTCGGCTACACCTGGTCCGATCAGGCGGGGTGCGAGCCGTCCGATTTCGAGTGTCTGCTGGGCCATGTCAGGGATCTCGCGGCGATCATCGGCGAATATCCCGATGTGGTTGCCGGAGTGGAGGCGGGCGTGGCGGGGCCGTGGGGTGAGATGCACTCCTCCGACTACTGCAAGGCCCCCTACATGAACCGTATCCTGAAGACCTATCTGGACACGCTGCCGGAAGCGATCCCCGTGCTGGTGCGCGCGCCGGGCTATTTCTGCAAGCTGGCGGAGACCAACACCGTGGGGTTGCTCAAACAGCTACCGTTCAAGGACCGTTATCTGCGCCGGATGGGGATGTACAATGACGGCTATCTCGGCACCTGGTGGGACTACGGGACGTGGGCGGGCGATTTCACCCGCGAGCGGGGATGCGAGTTGCTCCAGGCCTGTGTCGCGCCCTACGGCGGCGAGATGGCGTACATCGACCGGAAGTGGTTGGAGAAGAACCGCAAGCTTTTTGATCCCGAAATGTGGAATCTGGTCCGGGAGTGGTATGTGACGCACCTCTCCTATCTGCGTAACATCACGGAGGGGGGACACACGTTGGCGGAATTCCTCAAAAAGGAGCTGGTTTTCCGGACGGAGACCTACCGGTTTGACGGAATGCCGGATCTCTCCGAATACGAGGGAGAGTCGATGAGCAAGTTCGTCATCGACCACATGGGATACCGGTATGTGATCCGGGACGGGCGCCTTCCCGACCGGCTCCGCAGGGGCGGCGATGCGACGGTCGAGCTTGCAGTCGAGAATACGGGATTCGGGAGTCTGACGCTCGGCACCCAAACCGAACTGCTGTTGGTGAAGGAGGCGGCGCCGGTCTGCGCGCTTCCGGTTTCGTGCGATTGGCGGCGTTGGTCGGCGGGAAAGCGGCGGACGGAGCGGTTTGCGGCGCGGGTGCCCGATACGGTCGCGGCGGGTGAATACGTCCTTGCGTTGCGGGTCCGGGTGCCGTGCAGGGATGAGGATGGAAGCGCCGTGCCCCGCCGCGCCATCCGGTTCGCCAATCCCGGCATCTGGGACGCTTCGTTGAAGGCGAACCGGTTTGGGAAGGTCACGGTCGAATAAAGGTGGCGATTGGACGCCAGTGCGTGAAAGGTCAAATGGCTGAAGGTGAGGGAACGCGTGTGAACCGGGACGGAAAGACAACCCCTTCGTTTTTGCGGATGCTGGAGCGTGTGGGCGAGGCGGTGTCCAGGCCGTTCGCGGATGTCTGCACCTTGGTTTCGTCCGCCGTCGGTATCTTCTGGATGGGGCTTCATCCCTCCCGATGGAACCGGGCGGTCCGGACCGTCTTTGTCCGGCAGATTCTCTTCACCGCGTTTGAGGCGGTCGGGGCGATCGTCTTTTGTGGCCTGTTGATCGGGCTTGGCGTGGTTCTCCAGGCCTCGCTCGCGTTTTACAAACTGGGGCAGGAGTCCCATCTGGGCAAGGTGCTCGTGATGGTGATTGTGCGGGAGATCGGCCCGCTGATGGTGAATCTCTTTGTGATCGCGCGCAGCGGGACGGCCATCGCCTCGGAGATCGCGACGATGGTTCTGATGGGCGACACGCGTGTGCTGGAGAGCCAGGGGATGGACCTGACCCACTACCTGCTGTTGCCGCGCTGTTTCGGCGTGGCGGTCTCTGTCTTCTGCCTCACGGTGATCTTCGTGATCACCTCCATGTGCACGGGGGGGCTCGCCAGCTTCTGGATTCCCGCGCTCAAAGGGCAGAGCGTCCGGTATTTCAACGACATCTATGCGGCGGTCATGCCGACGGACATCATTAACCTTGTGGCGAAGTCCTTTATCCCCGGATTTCTTACCGCGCTGATCTGCTGCCGGACCGGCTCCTCATCGACCGTCGCTGTCACGATGATTCCGATCGCCTCGGCCAAAGGCGTGGTCCATTCCCTCACGACCCTGCTGGTGGTCACCATCATCATCACCCTTTTGACCTACCTATGACGAAGACCGACTCCATCCTTGAACTTGACCAACTCCGCATCGCGGGGGATCCCACGGTCCGTTCCGGTGTCCTGAAAGCCGGAGAGCGGTGGGATTGGTCTGTGCCGACCGCGTCCCTCTGCGAGATGTGGGGCGATGTGCTGCAGGGGCTCGCCGAGCCGGAGGAGGGGACGGTCCGGTTTGTCGGCGGCGCGCCCAAGGCGTACCGCAACCGCGTCGGGCGGATCTTTTGCGGCACGGCATTCGTCAGCAACCTCAGCATCGAGGAGAATATCCGGGTTGCGCCGCTGTTTGAACGCGACCGCGAGGCGGAGCGGGAACTGGAGCGAGGATTGGCGGAGACGCTGGCCGCCTGCGGGGTGGATCGGTTGAGCGCCGAACGGCCGGCCCGGCTCAGCGAGTCGGAGAAGTGTTTCTGGCAATGGGTCCGCGCCTTCTCGCGGCCGCGCGACCTCTTCATTCTCGAGGATGCCTTCCGGCTCCTGCCTGAGACAAGGCGTGCGCCGCTCATGCGGCTGTTGGATCGCGCCCTTGCCGATGGCGCCGCCTGCATCACGCTCTCTTACCCATGAGGTGACTATGACCCATACGTTTAAAATCCGTTACGCGAATGTGCTGGTCGGGGTGCTCTTCCTCTCCGTGCTGGCCATTGTGATCTGCTGTACCGTCTTCATCGGTACCCGCAAGCACTGGTTCCGGCATCCCTTCCTGATTGAGACCGAGCTGCCTTACCGGCGTTCGCTGGGGCTGAAGCAGGGGACATCCGTCATGCTGATGGATGCGACGATCGGGGAGGTCACCAAGATCAACTACTTCCGCGACGGGAAGATCACCGCCATCCTGACGGTCAACGAACTCTTCAAACCCTTCATCCGGACCAATGCGGTCGGGATTGTCCGGAAGGAGTTCGGCGTGGCCGGGGAACAGCGGATCGTCATCACGCAGCAGGAGGAGGGGCCGACCTATGCCGATTTCGAGACGTTGCCCCCGCTTCAGCTGAAACCGGATGTCGATCTGGTGCAGTCACTCCTGAAAACGGCGGACAAACTCTCCGCCGAACTGCCGGCGCTGCTGGCCGAATCCCGCACCACCATCTCCAACCTCATGGTCATCACCGGCCAGCTCGCCGATACGGATAAGGGTGTCCAGCCGCTCATCACCGAGTCCACTGCGATGATCAAAAACGTCCGGCTGACGCTGGAGAAGGTCCACAGCGGAGAAGGCACCGTCGCCACGGTCCTGAACGATCCCGCCTTTACCGACCGGATCCGGACCATCATGGCTCAGGTTTCCGATACACTGACCGCGGTCAACGGCACGTTGGCGAACGTCAAGACCCTGACGGGGGATCTCACGCCGGTTGTCTCGAACGCCAACGCGGCGGTCACCTCGGTCCGTGCCGTGCTGGATGCGGCGCCGCCGCTGATCGCGTCGGTCAACGCCGCCACCGACAAGCTGCCCAAGTTGCTGGACCATGCCGATGACGCGATCCAGGAGGTGCCGGACGTCCTTCTGGATCTGGAAGACGCGCTCAACGAACTGGGCGTTCTGCTCCGCGGCCTCCAGGAACACTGGTTCCTCCGTTCCGGCGTTGAGAAGGCCAAGGAGAAGGCCGATCAGATTCGGTCCGGCGCGGACACGCCGCTGGTTTTCCCTTAACCCTCAAGGAGGAACGTTACGATGCATATCCCCACAATTCCCGTTTTCGCCTTTGCCGTTCTCCTTCTGGCGGCGGGTTGCCGGACACCGCCGGCCGAAACGGCGGCTGAACCTGCGGACCAGGCTTATGATGCGTTGATGATCCGCGCCGAACAGGCGGTTTCGCAAGGGTCATACGATACCGCCAGCCGGCTCTACGGCCGCGCGATGGACCGGGCGATGGTCATCGACCATCCGCTGAAGATCGCCCGCGCCGCCCTTTGCCGTTGCGCGTTCGCCCTCAACGCGGAGGAGGCGGAGGAGGCGGACCGCTGTCTCGCGATTCTCAAGACGCTCGACCTCGACGCGCAGCCGGAGCTTCAGATCCGGATCGCGGATTTCGGGCTGCGCCGCCTCTTGCTGGCGGAACAGCCGGATGAGGAGACCGTCGGGAAGCAGAAGCAGGCGCTGGCGCTCGCCCAGGCGAAGGTGACGGGGAGATCGGCGCCGCCGCTCGCCTTCGTGATGCTTGATGCGCAGCTGACGGTTCTGGAGGCGGAACTCCGCGCGGGCCGGACAGTCGGAGAGAACCGTTTCCCGGAACTGGAGACGATGCAGGATCTCCCGCCGGGACTTGCGACGCGGTATCTCGCTCTAGTGGCTTGGGTCACGCGGGATGCCGAGGTGTGGATGGACGCCATCCGCCGATATGCCCGCGCGGGAAACATTCCCGCCGCGCTTCGCGAGGCCCGCCGCTGTTCGGAGGTCCTCCATTCGGAAGCGGCCGCCACGCTCGGCAAACGGATCGCCGAAGGAGCAGGGAAAAGAGAAGGTTAAAAGGTTGGAGAGGGAACAGGGAATAGGGAAGAGGGAACGGAGAAGGCATGCCGTCTGTCGCGTGTTACCCTCAACGCTCAACGTTCAACGCTTGAGCTAGGTTTTCCGTTAGGAAACGGCGGGCGTCTTGGCGCCATTCGGCGAGCGCGCGTTCCGCGCAGTCCCAGTCGATCGGGGCGGCGATTTGGTCGCGCAGTTTTCTCGGATCGGGTGAGTTCACGATCCGGTCCTTCAGGCCGAGCCGGTCGGTGATGGAGAAGATGCGTTCGTTCATTCCCTCGTATTTCCCGACAAGGGGAATGACGAGGAAGGGACGGTGGAACTGGATGCTGAAAAGCGTTGCGTGATAGGAGTTGGTCAGGGCGAAGGTCGCGTGGCGCGCGTGGCTCAGCCACTCCTCCGGTGAGAGACAACGGGTCATGGCCCACTCGCGCAGGGGCCGGTTCGAGAAGGGGGTGACGGTCCGGATGGAGGGGTATGCCTCGCGGATCAGGTTTTCGACCGTGGCGAAGGGGACGGCGGGCGTCCAGCGGTATTCGCATTTGAAGAGGGTGATGCCTGCGGCGGGATGGACGGCGTCATCCGCCTTCGCGCCCCAATAGTTGGGCGTGTGGAGGAGGGTGGGGTCCGGAAGCCAGACGGCGGACGCACCGAGTTTGGCGGCCAGATCGACCCCGCTCGCCTCGCGGACGCTGATGGCGTCGAACCGCTTCAGACAGGCGGCGACATCCTTTTCCCAGACGGGATCCGTCGCGGCGGCACCCCAGCTCGCGGCGTAGGCGATCCGCTTCACGCCGCCGGGACCGAAATCGAGGAAGAAGAGCCGGCGTTTGAGCGGATGGGCGCAGATGCCCTTGTTCCAGATCTGGTCACTGCCGCAGACGTAGGCGTCGAAGGCCGGCGGATCGGCGAGAAAGGCGTCCAGCGTGTAGAAGGGCGAGAGACCGCTTTCCACGTATTTCCGCTTGAAGGG
>DBXN01000139.1:0-1958 GCA_002309585.1 Verrucomicrobia bacterium UBA1211 | reverse complement strand
AATTTCAGTAGGGGGGATTTGACCGTCTCGAACTGGACATCCAGCAGGATCGCCTCATGGCCGAGCGAGCGGAGATAATCGCGCATGGCGATTCCCTGAAAGACCCCGCCGTAGTTGAAGTTCCGGTTGACAAACGTGACAACGCCGATTCGCATGACTTAATCCTTCTGCGGGGCCATCCGTTTTCCGCCGTTCTTCGGCCGCCGTTTGTTCCAGTTGACGATCCGCCGGTAGAGGACCTGCGGGCCATAGGTGACGCCCGCCCGGAGGAAGACGTACCACGGGATCCGCTTGCGGAGCAACGGATAGATCTCGACGAAAAAGGGATCGCCCTGCCAGTACTTCGAAAGGTACCGGACAAAATACCAATTCCGGTTTGCATAAAAATGGTCCACATCGAAGACCGCGCGGTAGCGGTCCAGCATGTCGATCGCGTAGAGTTCCAGAATCGTCCGGCGGCACTTGCGGCAGGTGCTGCAGTTGTGCGGCGTGTGGCCGCAGGCGGTCAGGTAACGGTAGGTGGGTTCGTATTCGGCGATCTTCCGGACCTTCTCGATCCGGGAGAGGACCGCGCCGCCCGAGAGGATCGAGAGCGTATTGGTACAGAGCGACGGCAGTAACAGCAGCTCATGGCTGGAGGTGCCGTACCGTTCGCTGTTGACCAGCGAGAAATGGGTGATGTCGTCGTAACCGGAAGAGGCACTGAAGAAGGTTTTCCAAAGCTTCTGGAGGGCGAAGACCGGGAACGCGGAGGTGTAGCCATGCGAATAGAGGAAATTCTGCGGAAAGGCGTCCGCCATGTTCGAGTCGCCGAATATGACGGTAAACCCGTAATCCCGCGCCAGATTTCGCACGTGCTCGACATGGGCGAGGTAGATGGCGCGGCCTTTCTCCCCGGCACCGAAAGAACCGACGTTGTGGAGCATCAGGTGGGTCAGCTTCAGGTGGCGGAGCGGCTTGGGCGGATCTGTATACTCAGCGAGGACATGGAAGCTGTCCACGCCGCAGGAGATGCCGGTCCCGACCGCGCCGGCGTTCGCGATGGGCGTGTCGTCGGTCTCGGCGGTGATCCGGACCGGATAGAGGACCGCGCTGTTCTTGGCCAGGGCTGGGATCAGGTTGACCGTCAAACCGAAATAGAGGTCGGCGGAAACGGGCGTCTCGCAAACGATGTCGTGCCGATGCTCCATCGCCCAGTGCAGAAGACCGACCAGAAAGCCATCCGTCCGTTCGGCGCAAAGATAGGGCGCGTAGGCGGCATCGACCTCGAACCAGAGCGGACGGTTTTCGCCGTCAATCTCAATATCGGCTGTCAGCCGGGCCTTGTCGCCGGTTATGGTGATATTCGGTTGATGAATCGTGATCATGTGAAATCCTGCCTGTCTCCGCAGGGCCGCTTGAAACGGTCCGATTGATTAACCATCGTAGCAAAAACGGGATGACGTTCCAATCGTTTTTCCGCTTGAAACTGGCCGCAGTTCGTATATTTCACCGTCGCGTTCATGATGGTTGAAAACAACTCTTTTAAACAACTTTTCTTGTGCGCGCGGGCTAACCCGCCCGCGCATCTTTACCAGTTGAGCGGGTTGTTTTCCAATCCCAGACGGCACGGATGAAAACCGCCCGCACTCCGAACTTGGATTTGCCTTTATGCCCGAAATATGCCATACTGGCTTCACAACATGATAAAAACAGAATCACATTTAAACGAAACGGTCATGAGGTGTGCCGATGTGGCGGCGGCGCCCTCGCCGTCGCTGACCGTCCAGCCCCAGTATGCCGACATCTACGGCTACAACGCGAGAAACGAGCTGGTTTCCTCCGCCAGAGCGGGAGGGTCGCCGTCCCTGGCGACCGAACACGAATACGCATACGATCCCATCGGAAACCGCACATCCTCCTCTGACCTCGGCACTGCCCGCACCTACATAGCCAACAGCCTCAACCAGTACACCGGC
>DBXN01000041.1:4830-4955 GCA_002309585.1 Verrucomicrobia bacterium UBA1211 | reverse complement strand
TCCAGCCAATAGTCCGGCGTGTCGTCGCAGGCGATCAAGTCCGTTCCGGTGAAGGAGTAAAGGATCGTTTCGGAAACGGTGTCATAGAGGCCGGCACGCCCGTCCTTGACGCAGGGATAGAGGTC
>DBXN01000041.1:4481-4771 GCA_002309585.1 Verrucomicrobia bacterium UBA1211 | reverse complement strand
ATGTTTCCGGCGAAGAGGTAAAGGTTGCGTTCGGTGTCGATCTTCGCGTCCGAGGTCCCATCCGCGATCGTTGACCCGTCCACTTTCAGGGTACACTTGACCTTGTCTTCGTCCGTGACGGCGAATTCGGTCACCACCATATACCGGCGGCCCAGTTCCCAACGGATGTTGACCCATGACGAGTCAATCTTGGCGGAGTATTTCGTGTAGGAGCCGTATCCGAGCCCGATGACGCCGTTTGCGCTGTTGTGGCAGAAGAAGATGCGGCTGTCGGTGGAGGTGCTGCCGCG
>DBXN01000041.1:4269-4443 GCA_002309585.1 Verrucomicrobia bacterium UBA1211 | reverse complement strand
ATTTCCGCGCGCATTCCGTACCGTCCCGTGATCCCGACGTCCACCGCCTGCTCCCCGGTCGATTCGACGAATCGGACAAACTTGTCGGGCTGCTCCGAAAAGAGGGGAAGGACGATTCCAGCCCAAAGCAAGGGTGCGCTTCTCCGTAACAAACACTGAACGGTGGGCATCCAA
>DBXN01000041.1:0-4259 GCA_002309585.1 Verrucomicrobia bacterium UBA1211 | reverse complement strand
TGCCGAAAGTAACCTTCATGTCAAGACTCTCCTTTCACAATGAATAGGGAATAGTATATCCAACCTTCGTATTTTTGCCACACAAAAAGGAGTGACGGGTGGGAGAATGGGGAACGGGGAAGTTTAAAAGATTAAAAGGTTAAAGGGTTAAAAGGTTATGTCATCCCCATGTCTCACATCTCAACCTCTCAACGCTCAACCCTCAACGCTTTTTCTGGGCAAGTTTCGGTTGCGCGGAAGGGCGGGCGTTGTGGTATGATGGGAAATGTCTGATGGCCGAAGGATGCCATCGGGACGGTTGGCGCGGGATATCGCCGTGAGGGAGAGAATGGATATGAAACGTTATGTCGGATGGATGCTGTTTCTCGTTTGGGTTTTGCCGGGCAGGGCGGAGTTGCTGCCGCCGGAAATCGGCGTGGGCTGGGCGAACGGTTGGGTCCAGGAATGGCGGAAAACGGTACCGGGGTTGGAGGTGGCGGACACTTCGACCGCGGTGTCAAATGGCCTGACGAAGGTGGTGCGCCGCTGGACATGGACGGGGAAAAAGCCGTTGGAGAAGGTTACGTTGGGTGTGCGTTTCCGGGTGGCGGGCGATTCAGCCGCGCTCAAGCCGTTCATCCCCGGAATTCTCCTCTACGGTAATCCGTCGAATAAGGGCCGCACGGACGGACGTGTGCCGGTCTTCGCCGGCGCGCCCGGCGAGTTCGCGATCTTCGAGGACCACCGCCTGCCGATGCCGTTTGCGTTGCTGGAGGATACCGGTACGGGCGCGTTTACCGCTGTCCATACGCTCCCGTCCCCCGTGCGGGGCGCGAAACGCGAGGACCTGTGGTGGAGCATCGGGGTCGAAACGGCTGAGGGCGGAACGGACATCGTGTTGCTCTCCGGCCCTGTGGGTTATAACCGGCAACGCTCGGTGGTGAAGGCGCGGCAGGGATCGTCGATGGCCTATGACGAAACCTACATCACGCTCTATCCCGACCAGGTCATCGAAAAGACCTTCTGGGTCCAGACGGGGCGGGCGACGAAGGCGGCGTTCGGTTTTGAGCAGGCGATGGATGTGTCGCTGGATCTCTTCAAGCCGTATGACGCCGAACGTTTCGTCNNCGTTCGATCAAATTGTCCGCGCCAAGCGTGACTATGCCCTCACGCGCTGGATTGAGGGACCGGCTGCGGGGGCCTGCGGATTCAACATGTACGACGCGCGGATGGCATGGCGGCACCTCACGATCGGCTGGTGCGGGTGCGCGGCGACCTNNCCCCCTGCGGCTACGCGTTGCCGGTTCTGGATTTGGATGCGGGTGACTGGGAGAAGGCGCAGCGGTCGCTGGACTTCCTCTGTGAGACGTTCCTCGATACCCTCCGACCGGCGGATGGCTGCTTCGCGGTGACGTTCGACATGAAGTCGGGTAAGAAATCGGCGGGTGATCCCGTATCGTGCGGGCAGGGGCTTTACTCCATCCTGAAGGCGATCCGTTTCGCGGAGGGCAAGGGGCGCGGAAAACTCAATCCCGCGAAGTGGCGCGCGTTTGCCGTCAAGGCGGCCGAGACGATGGCGAACGCCATCCTGCGCGACGACTGGAAGGAGCCGCCGTCCACCGGTCCCGGTTTCGAGATCGCGCCGCTGGTCGTGGCGGCCGACCTGTTTGGCCGGCCCGAATTCCGCGCGGCGGCTCAAAAACTGGCGGCGGTGTTCGAGAAGCGTTACTTCGGATATGGGGCGGTCTATTGGGGCGGTACGCTGGATGCCTCGTGCGAGGACAAGGAGGGGGCTTACGCCGCCTTCCAGGGGTATGTGGAGCTGCTGCGCTGGGCGGTCCGCGCGAAGGACCGCGCCGCCGAACGGCGCTATGCCCGGCTGGCGTGCCACGCCATGAACGTGACGCTCTCATATACGATGATCTGGGACGCGACCTATCCGCCGGGACGGCTGAGCGACCATGCCTTCAAATCGACGGGGTGGACGGTGGTCTCGGCGCAGAACCAGCATCTGGACGCCTTCGGGGTCCTGATGACGCCGGAGATCTGGTGGATGGGGGAGTATCTGGGCGACCGGCGGCTCAAAGAGCTGGCGGGCGTCATGTACCGCAGCTGTTCCCAGCTCACGGACGCCTCGGGATCGCTCGGGGAACAGATTCAGCACACCAATTTCGCGCAGCAGGGGGATATGAGCGATGTCCGGAAATTGCGCGGCGGCTACTCCGAACGGTGGACGGTCTTTTGGCTGACCGCCCATTTCCTCAACGCCGCCGCTTCGTTCCGCGAAATGGGCGTGGCGTTGTAGTGGCTGGGATTCGGGAAAGGTGCGTCGGATATGAAGATCCTTATCGCGGTGCTTGCGGGAATGGCCGTTTCTGCCGCGGCTTTTGCGGAGACGGCGGCGGACGATGGGGTGATCGAACTCGTCGGGAACGGCTCGATGGAACGGCTTGACCCGAAGGGTGTCCCGCTGGGATGGGGCGACGGGGATTGCCGGGTGATGAAGGAGCCGGACGGTAACCACTTCATCCGGATCGTCCAGGAGAATCCCGGGAAGATGACGTGTGTCTACCGCAAGCATGAGATACCGGCGGGATGCGCGGAACTTGCGGTTTCCCTGAGGGGGCGCGTGTCGGGGTTGATCCCCGGGGAACATCCGTGGTTTGACACGCGCGTCATCATCAATGTCAAGGACGCCTCGGGCAAGGTGGTGAAGGGTGACTGCGTCGATTTCCCGCGCGACACCGCGGGCTGGGAGCGCAAGGCCAAGCGGGTTGCCCTGCCGGAGGGGGCTGCGGTGCTCGAGTACATGATCGCGGCATTCAACTGCAAGGCCTGCGCGTTTGACGTTGACGATGTCCGGGTGACGTTGCTGAAGAAGGGCGCGAAGCTTCCGGAGGAGGCGGAGGGGCAGCCGCGCGAAAGCGTGTTACCCAAGGTCACGCGTCCCGCCCTCACGGAGGCGGATGGGCTTTCCGTGCGCGGGAACCGCCTCGTGAACAAGGCGGGCAAAGAGGTGTGGCTGCAAGGCGTCGCCGTCCCGTCGCTCAGCTGGATGGCGGCTGGGGAACACGTGATGGAGTCGGTCGCGGTGGCGGTGGAGGAGTGGGGTGCGAACGTCATCCGTTTGCCGCTCCACAGCAAATTCTGGTTCGCGACGGCGACGGAGCCGTGGAACAAGCGGGATGACGGGGGAGAGGCGTACCGGACGCTGGTTGACCGGGTTGTGGCCTACGCCAACGTCCGCGGATGCTACGTGGTCCTTGACCTCCATGAGTACAGGGCCGCCACCGCGAACCACGCGCGGTTCTGGGGCGACTGCGCGAAACGGTATGCCAACAGGCCGGGCGTTCTCTTCGACATCCTCAACGAGCCGCACGGGATCTCTTGGCGCGAGTGGCGTGACGGCGGTACGCTCAAAGACGGCGGCGGGAATGCGCCGGCGGAGACGGAAGAGGGGCGTGACGTACGCGAGTCGATCGGCATGCAGCGGCTGGTGGAGGCGGTGCGCGCGACCGGGGCGCGGAACGTGATCATCGCCGGCGGTCTCGACTGGAGTTATGACTGTTCGGGGATTCTGGAAGGCTATGCGCTTCAGGATCCGTTGGGCAACGGTATCGCGTATTCGGTTCACGTCTATCCGTGGAAGGGCGACTGGCAAAAGAAATTTCTCGACTGCGCCGAAAAGTATCCGCTGTTTCTCGGCGAGGTCGGCTGTATGCTCAAGAAGATGCCCTTCGAGCAGACGCTGAAGGATCCCTACCGATGGGCGCCGGACATGCTCGCCTGCATCCAGAAGCGGCGGCTCAACTGGACGGCGTGGAGCTTCCACCCGTCGGCCGACCCGTGCGTGATCCTTGACTGGAACTATACCCCGACCCCCGCCTGGGGTGCTTTTGTCCGGGCCGCCCTGGGCGGCGCCCGTTTCGAATCGGATCGTCTGAGGTGACCGTATACGATAATCAATTGAAAAGGAGAGTGGGAATGAAAACGGCAATGGTCGGATGGCGGTGTGTGTTGGGTAGTGTTGTCGCAGGATTGGCGTTGGGATCTCCCGCCGCTATCCCGCCGGACATTCGGGTCAGCGCGAACAGGCATTTCCTGGAGACGGTCGATGGAAAACCGTTCTTCTATCTCGCGGATACCGCATGGGAACTCTTTCACCGCCTTGACCGCGAGGAGGCTCTCCGTTATCTCGACAATCGGGCTTCGCTCGGCTTCACGGTGATTCAGGCGGTCGCCATCGCTGAGGAAGACGGGGTGGATACGCCCAATCCGTA
>DBXN01000163.1:46101-46242 GCA_002309585.1 Verrucomicrobia bacterium UBA1211 | reverse complement strand
GGCCGTCCGGCGCCGTCGCCGCCGCAAGCTGCTCCTCATTCAACAATGTGGCGAAATCCGTCATCACCCTCAGCCTTCACGCGCGGCGGCCATCATCGCCGCCAATGTGGTTTTGCCGTCGTAGAGCGCCTTGCCGACAAT
>DBXN01000163.1:44375-46072 GCA_002309585.1 Verrucomicrobia bacterium UBA1211 | reverse complement strand
CGCCCGGACATGCTCCGGCGCGCTCACCCCGCCCGACGCGATGACCCGGCATCCCGGGACCGCCTCGCAGAGCTGCGCCATCGCCCCGATGTTCGGTCCGCCAAGCATCCCGTCCGTCGCGGTGTCGGTGTAGATGATCGTCCGCACGCCCGCGTCTTCGACCCGCCTCGCCAGATCGATCGCCCGAATCGCGGTTGTCTCCACCCAGCCTTTCACCTGCACGAAACCGTCCCGCGCATCGATCCCGACGGTGATCACCTCGCCGAAGCGATCAACCAGCGGCCGAAGCGTCTCGACCCGCTCCAGTGCCCGGGTTCCGAGAATCGCCCGCGTCACCCCGACCTCCACCAGCCGCGCGATCTGCTCATCGGTCCGCAGACCGCCGCCCACCTCGACCGGAATATGGAGTTCCGCGATGATCCGCGCGATCACCTCGGCATGTTTCGGCTCGCCGCTGAACGCGCCGTCCAAATCCACCAGATGCAGCTGCTCCGCGCCCTGCTCCTGCCACGTCCGGGCCTGGGCGACCGGATCATCCGAATACACCGTCACATCCTCGGCCCTGCCCTGGCGCAACCGGACACAGCGGCCATCCTTCAAATCAATCGCGGGTAAAATGATCATCCCTTACCCCTCCTCCGCAAAGAAACCGAACAACATGGAAAATGAAGTAAAGAGTATACCCAATCTGAACCGTGGAAAACAAACACTTTTCACCGGTGAGGGTTGAGCGTTGCGAGGCAAGAGACATGAGACGTAAGACGTGGGGATGACAAACCCTTTTCACCACCCTTCCGTTCCCCGTTCCCCACAACCCAACCTTTTAACCTTTGATTTCCGGCCCGTCGGGCGTATACTGCCGTAAAACATGGAGGAAGAAGGCGATGTCGGTTTCGGTTGGTTTCATCAGTTTGGGTTGCGCGAAGAATCTGGTCGATTCCCAGATTCTGGCCGGATATCTCAAGGCGGGCAAGTTCACGCTGGCGCCGGCGCCGGAGGTCGCGGACATCATCGTGATCAACACCTGCGCCTTCATCAACGAGGCGAGGGAAGAGGCGGCGGAGAACATCCTCGCGGCGTGCGAACATAAGCGGCAGGGCCGTTGCCTGGCGGTCATCGTGGCGGGATGCATGGTCGCCCGCTACCGGGGACAGATGAAGCGGGCTTTCCCCGAAGTCGACGCCTTCCTCGGCGTGGACGATCTGGAACGGATCGCCGAGATCGCCAAATCCGTCGCCGCCGGCAAACGCCGCGGGGTTGTCGTGAGCAACCGGGGGCTGCCCCGCAAACTCTATAATCCAACCTACGCTGCCTTGCGTTTCACCGGCGAGGCCTTCGCCTACCTGAAGGTCGCCGAAGGGTGCGACCACCGTTGCGCCTACTGTGCCATCCCCCTCATCCGGGGACGGTTCCGTTCCCGCCCGGTACGGGACCTGCTTCGGGAGACGCGGGGGTTGCTGGCCAGCGGCGTGAAGGAGCTGAACCTGATCGCCCAGGATGTCCTGCGCTACGGCTGCGATCTCTCAGCGGACGGGCGTTCCAAGCTTCCGGATCTCATGAGGCGAATCGATGCGATGGAGGGGGATTTCCGCTTCCGGCTCCTCTACGGATATCCCTCTGCCGTGACCGACGCGGTTTTGGAGATTCTGGCGACCGGCCGCCACGCCTGCCGCTATCTGGACATCCCCATCCAGCAC
>DBXN01000163.1:36517-44281 GCA_002309585.1 Verrucomicrobia bacterium UBA1211 | reverse complement strand
GTCGGATTCCCCGGCGAGACCGATGCCCATTTCAACCATCTCGCAGAGTACATCAAGGCCGCGCGGTTTGACCATCTTGGCGTCTTTGTCTTCTCCCCGGAGGAGGGCACCGCCGCCTATGACCTTCCCGATCGCCCCCCCGCGGAGGTCGCCGAGTCCCGAAGGAAGAAACTGATGGAGATCCAGCGGAAGATCGTCCGGGAGAAACTGGCGGCCTTACGGGGAACAGCCGACACCGCCCTCCTCCTCGCCGCGAAAGGTAAGGAGTGGATCGGACGGCTGCCCCGCCAGGCGCCCGATGTCGACGGTATCACCCGGATCAGGGGCGTTCCCGAAACCGCCCGTACCGGCGATTTCATCCCTCTCACCCTCACCGGGTTCAGGGGGTATGACCTCCTCGCCGACGCGCGGAAAACGGGGGCCAATGAGCGTTGAGAGTAGCGCGTTGGGAAGTCTGATGGCTGAAGTCTGAAGTCTTGTGGCTGAATAGCAAATGAGTGGGTAAGGAGTTTACGCGGTGAAACGGCATGATTCATTTATCGCTTCTATATGGTCTTTCATGCGGATGGGTGCGCTGGCGGCCGCCTGGGTGATGGCGGCGCGGTCCGGCTGGGCGCAATCGGCGGTTTTGGCCGAGGCGGAAGCGTTTGCGGACCGCGGCGGGTGGGCACTGGATTCGCAGTCGGTCGAGCAGATGGGATCCCCGTACCTTCTGGCGCACGGCATGGGCGTGCCGGTGGCGGATGCCGTCACAACGGTCCGCCTCCCGCAGTTGGGCGCGTGGCGGGTCTGGGTCCGGACACGGGATTGGACACCGGATTACCAAGGGGAGAAACCGGGCCGTTTTCAGGTGGTGATCAACGGCGCGCCCCTCGCGCCGGTCTTTGGCGTGACGCCCGAAGCGTGGGGTTGGGTGGATGGCGGCGTGATCGACCCGCCGGACGGGATGGCGGAGATCCGCCTGCACGACTTGACCGGATTCGAGGGACGGTGCGACGCGATCTGTTTTCAGGATCCGGCGGCGGCCGCGCCGCCGGAGTCCGGCGCGGCGTTGGCGCGGTGGCGCGCGGAGGTGGGGATGGAATCCGACGCGCCAACGGCGGTTGGGGCGTATGACCTGGTGGTGGTCGGCGGGGGCATCGCCGGAACCTGCGCGGCCATCGCCGCCGCGGAACGGGGTCTCACCGTAGCGCTGATCCAGGACCGCTTCTTCCTGGGCGGAAACGCCAGTGGCGAAATCCGCGTGAAGACGCAGGGCGAGGTCCGCCACCGCATCGTCCAATCCGTAGCCAACACCAAAGAGAACGGCAACGCCTACGCGCACATCGACGACACGAACCGGATGGCGGTGGTCGCGGCCTATCCCGGCATCACCCCCTTCACGGGATGGCGGGCCTACAACGCCCTGACGAATGCGGAGCGCCGGATCGTCTCGGTCGATGCGCGGCGGATCGATGACGGAACGCGGCGGCGGTTTACGGCCCCGCTCTTCGTCGATGCGACTGGGGACGGATGGATCGGCTTCTGGGCCGGGGCCTCCTACCGGATGGGCAGGGAATCCCGCGCGGAGTACGGGGAGAGTCTGGCGCAGGCCGAAGCGGACACCTGCACGATGGGAAACAGTCTGATGTGGACATCGCAGGAGCTGGAGACGGACCAGACCTTCCCGGATGTGCCGTGGGCGCTGCCCGTGAGCGGAACCCGCTCCGCCACCTCCGGCAACTGGCAGTGGGAGGCGGGGCTCGGTCCGACGGAGAACACGATCACGGATGCGGAAACGTTGCGCGACCGGCTTTTCCGCGCGATCTACGGTTCCTTCTGGACGGCGAAACAGAATAGCGCCCACGCGAAACGGGTATTGCTGTGGGTGCCGTTCAACGCGGGCAAACGGGAGTCGCGCCGGATTATCGGCGATTACGTGGTGAAACAACAGGATGTCGAAGGGTCGGTCTGGTTCGAGGACGCGATCGGAACGGCCACCTGGTCCATCGACCTCCACTTCTACTCTGGAGACTCGGGCTATATCGCCTCCACCAAACAGGTGCAGGTGGCCCGCTGGTATATGCCCTACCGCGCGCTCTGCTGCCGGGACATCCCGAACCTGTTTCTGGCGGGCCGGTGCGCGAGTTTCACCCATGTGGCGTTCGGCAGCAGCCGGGTGATGAACACGGGGGGCCAGATGGGCGTGGCGGTCGGCTACGCGGCGTCGCTCTGCAAGGCGTATGGATGCGAACCGCGCGACATCTACCGCAGCGCCGCGAAGACGGAGGAACTGCAACGGCTGATCGGTGGCGCGTGGCCCATCCGCCCGCTTCCCGACCGTCCGAGCATCTATGACGGCATTGTGGACAATCCGGATGCCGAGGTCTCCGGCACCTGGCAACTCAGCACCAGCGAACCGGGTCGGTACGGCCCCAACTACCTGCACAACAAGGCCGTTCCGTCCGCCTCGACCTGGGTGGCGTACCGCCCCGTCCTGCCCGCGTTCCGGACTTATGAACTCCAGCAGATGTGGAACGGCAATTCGAGCCGGGCGTCCAACGTCAAGGTCGTGATCGCCTATGCCGAACGGACTGTCACGAACACCGTTGACATGACAACTCCGGGCGGGGTCTGGGCGAGCCTCGGGACGTGGCGGTTCCCGCAGAAGGGCGCCTCCGCGACCATCCTCACCGAAGGGACGACCAGCGGGAAATACGTGATCGCCGACGCCTTCCGCTGGCGGGCCTATGAAGGCGAGACAATCGTGGACAATGCGGACGCGACGGGCTTCAAGACCTCCGGCACCTGGGCGAAGAGCAGTTACAACGCCAACCGATACGGCGCGGACTACCTGCACAACAGCAAACAGGCGGCCACCGACCTCTGGGCGGCCTACACCCCGACACTCACGACCTCCTGCCTCTATCGGGTCTCGATGATCTGGAACCATAGCGCGGACCGTTCGACGAATGTCTGCGTTGAGGTGACACACGCAAAGGGAACCTCCCGCGTGACGGTCGACATGACCCGCGACTCCGGCGCATGGACGGCGCTCGGCGAGTGGACGTTCACGGCCGGTACGGCGGGATCCGTCAAAATCCTGACCGAGGGAAGCGCGGGTAAAACCGTCATCGCGGACGCCGTCCTCTTCTCGCCGGTCACGGCCGACACCGACGACCGGGATGGGAACGGCTTGGCGGACACATGGGAACGGGAACACTTCCTGACGCTCGGCGGGGTTGACCCGTTGGCCGACCCGGACGGCGACGGTCTGACGAACGCCGATGAGTATCTGGCCGGAAGCGATCCGCTGGACGGGACCTCTGTCTTCTCCATCCGTTCCTTCACCCGGGAGAGGAACGCTTCAAACAACAGGACCGTGACCCTTTCCTGGCCCAGCGTCTCGGGACGCCGCTACACGGTCTGGCGGGCGGAGTCGCTGATGGACACCTTTGTCCCCTACCGGACCGAGGTGGCCGCGACACCGCCGGTCAATGTCCTCCAACTTCCCGCCGACGACGCCGATTCCGCCTTCTACCGTGTCCAAGTCAACCCGTAGGTGGTTGGGTGGTTGGGCGACACGCGGATGACAACCGTAAACCGTTGAGGGTTGAGGACAAGAGACATGAGACATGGGATGATATAACCTTTTAACCCTTTAACCTTTTCATTTTTTAACCTTCCTTGTTCCCGTCATTTTGGAATTGAGCCGCTTCCCGCGAATCGGTATACTTATCGCCCATGAATATGCCCCTTTGTACCCCGTTAGTGTTTACGCCCGTCTACAAAGACAATCTTTGGGGCGGGCAACGGATCGCCGCACGGTATGGCCGTACCGGGACGCCGGCGGTCTGCGCCGAATCCTGGGAGATTTCCGCCCATCCCGCCGGACCGGGAACGGTCTCGCAAGGCCCCTTCACGGGTCTGCGCCTGGATGAGCTTGCCCGCCGTTATGGGGCCGACCTCACCGGAACCCGGGCGCCGGACCCCGCGGTTTTTCCCCTGCTGTTCAAGATCATCGACGCGCAGAAGGCGCTCAGCGTCCAGATCCACCCCAACAACGCCAACGCGGCCGCGACGGGCGGCGAACCCAAAACCGAGATGTGGGTTGTGCTGGATACGGAGCCGGGCGCCGCGCTCTATGCCGGTCTGAAAACGGGCACCACCCCCGAATCGCTCCGCCAGGCCCTCGCCAACGGCACCATCGACCAATCCCTGGTCAAACTCGACGTCCAACCGGGCGAAGTCCTCTTCATCCCCGGCGGGCTGGTCCACGCCATCGGCGCGGGATGCCTCATCTATGAGGTCCAGCAAAGCTCCAACACCACCTACCGCTTCTTCGACTGGAACCGGACGGGACCGGACGGCAAACCCCGTACCCTCCACGTGGAGGAGAGTTTCAAGACGATCGACTGGTCGCTCCCGCCGCCCGCGATGATCCGGAACGGCGCCGCCCAGGCGGAAGGCCCCAACACCTGGTTCGACCTCGTCTCCTGCCCCTACTTCACGATGCGCCGTCTCGCGTTGGCCGGACCGTTGACGAAACGCCTCGCCAATAATGAAACCTTCCATGCGTTTTTTACCGTGTCAGGGACCGCCGCGTTGACGGCGGGCGGCGAGACGGTCACGTTGCCGGCGGGAAGCAGCGCCCTGCTGCCGGCCGCCGTGTCCGATTTCACCGTAACACCGATCGGCGGTTCCGCTGAACTGCTGGTCACAACGCTTTAAAAGGAGAATCATGAAGACACTTGTTTTAGGATCCGTCTCAACCGCACTCTTCGCGCTTCTGGCCGCCCAGCCGCTTTTCGCGGCAGACTACACCTCCAAGCGCCCGCCGGTCGAGAAACGGCTCTTCCGCAGCGCGGTGATCGACAAGCAGATCCAAGATGTCCAAAAGCAGCTCACCAACCCCTACCTCTCCTGGATGTTCGGCAACTGTTTCCCCAACACGCTGGACACAACCGTCCATTATGAGCAGGGGCCGGACGGCAAGGACGACACCTTCGTCTACACCGGCGACATCCACGCCATGTGGCTCCGTGACTCCGCCGCACAGGTCTGGCCCTATCTCCCCTTCATGAAAGACGATCCCGCCATCCAGCGGCTGATCCGGGGCGTCGTCCTCCGGCAGTTCGCCTGCATCCGGATCGACCCCTACGCCAACGCCTTCAACAAGGGGCCGACAGGCGGCGAGTGGCAGTCCGACATGACGAAGATGAAGAAGGAGCTGCACGAGCGCAAATACGAGATCGACTCGCTCTGCTATCCGGTCCGCCTCGCCTATGCGTATTGGCGCATCACCGGCGACACCTCGATCTTCGACGCGAAGTGGGAAGAGACGATCAAGCTGATCCTCAAGACCTTCCGCGACCAGCAGCGCAAGACAAGCCGGTTCAGCCCCTATACCTTCCAGCGCCGGACGGCGGCGATGCACGACACCGTTTCGAACCACGGCCACGGCCATCCGGCCAATCCGGTCGGCCTGATCGCCAGCACGTTCCGCCCGTCGGACGACTGTACGATCTTCCCCTTCCTGGTTCCGAGCAACTTCTTCGCGGTCGATATCCTGCGCAAGGCCTCCGTCATCCTGAAGGAGGTCAACCGCAATGACGATCTCGCCAAGCAGTGCGCCGCCCTCTCGGACGAGGTCGCCGACGCCCTTCAGAAGTACGCTGTTGTGGATCATCCGAAGTACGGCAAAGTCTACGCCTTCGAGGTGGACGGATTCGGCAGCCGCCTGCTGATGGACGATGCGAACGCGCCCAGCCTGCTGGCCCTCCCCTACCTTTGCGGCATCTCGCCGGATGACCCGGTTTACCGGAACACCCGCAAGATGATCTGGAGCGCCGACAACCCCTACTTCTTCAAAGGCCGCGACGCGGAGGGCATCGGCAGCCCCCACACCGGCTACAACAACATCTGGCCGATGAGCCTCATCATGCGCGCCATGACCAGCTCCGACGACGCGGAGATCAAGGCGTGCCTGGTGACGCTGCTGAAGACCGATGCGGGCACGGGATTCATGCACGAGTCGTTCGACATGAACAACGCCGCGCACTTCTCCCGGTCCTGGTTCGCCTGGGCCAACACGCTTTTCGGCGAGCTGATTCTGAAACTGGTTCATGAAGGCAAACTGGACCTGCTGAACAGTCTCCCCGTCCCCAACCCTTAACCCTGTGATCCGGAGTCAACCCATGTCCAACACATCCCGTTCATTCCATCTCATCGCAACCCTCCTTCTCGCGGGTGCCGCCACCCTTCATGCCCAGATGAATAATCCCCAGGGGCCGATGATCACCCCCCGTCCGGGAGGCGTCTTCATGCGGCCCGGTCTGGCGGGACAGAACAACGCGGCCAACAATGCGGCCAACGCCGCCACGCCCGCCGAGCGTCCGCCCCTCCCGAAAAGGATCGGCTTCAAACTGCCGCAGGCGATGGGACCGCAAGGCACAAATGACGCGGACTTCGCGAAACTGATCGTCCGGGAAGGGATGGTCCGCATCTCGGCCGGCAAGAACGAGGGGGAGAACCCCGATGAGGACCTCGGACCCTACGCGCTCCAGATCCGCGAGCCGTTCCACATGGACCGTACCGAGGTCACCTGGAAACAGTGGAAAGAGATCAGGGAATGGGCGATGGCCCGAACCGACCTCTCGGAGAATTCCCGCGAGTTCTTCAAATACGAGTTCGCCCATACCGGCGCCGGCAAGGCCGACGACCATCCGGTCCAGCGCGTCAGCTGGTATGACTGCATCAAGTGGTGTAACGCGCGAAGCGAGAAGGAGGGTCTGACCCCCTGCTACACCGTCGGCGGCGCCGTTTTCCGGAAAGGCGACGGCCTGCCGGACTGCAACTTCTCGGCCTCGGGCTACCGTCTCCCGACCGTTCAGGAGTGGGAGTTCGCCGCGCGCGGCGGTCTGGTCGGCAACCGCTTCCCGTGGGGTGACACGATCGCCCACACCAACGCGAACTACTTCAGCACCAACCAGTCGGAGTACGACACCTCCGAAACCCGCGGGCTTTCCCCGACCTGGAAGACCGGCGAGACCCCCTACACCAGCCCCGTCGCCTCCTTCCCGCCCAACGGCTACGGCCTTTACGATATGGCGGGCAACGTCTGCGAGTGGTGCTGGGCGGCGAAGNNNGCCAGCCGCTTCATCTGCGGCGGCAGCTGGGACGCCGACGCGGCGGGTCTCCGCTGCGGGGCCCACTCGGTTTCGGATGGACCGAGCGACCGGGGCGACTACTGCGGTTTCCGGACCGTCCGCCGCGCAGGCCAGTAACGCGCCAACCGANNCCTTTCCCGAAGATGAATATCGAAACTTTTCCTGTCGGCTCCTACGGTGTGAACTGCGCCGTCCTGTGGAACGATCCAACCCGCGCCTGGATCATCGACCCCGGCGCGGACGTGCCGGATATCCTGGCGGTCCTGAACCGGAACCGCCTCACCGGTTCCGTCATCGTCCTGACCCACGGCCACTTCGACCACATTTCGGGTCTCAACGCCCTCACGCAGGCCCTTCCCGAAGCGACGGTCTACCTTCACGCCGCGGATGAGCCGTTCGCGTTCCATCCGGCCAACGCGATGCCCGCCTACGGCTATCCCCAGACCGCCCGCCCCGCCGCGCTGAACACCGGCCTGGGCGACGGCGACACGTTGGAGGCCGGTGGGATCACCGCCCGTTTCCTTCACACGCCCGGCCACACACCCGGTAGTTGGTGCATCCTCTTCGACGAGGCGAAACTGATGTTCTCCGGCGACACCCTCTTCGCCGACTCCAT
>DBXN01000163.1:10063-36407 GCA_002309585.1 Verrucomicrobia bacterium UBA1211 | reverse complement strand
ACGACCCTTTTCCGTGAAAAACGGTGCAACCCCTACATGAACGGTGAGGAGTCGCTTTGAGCGAGACCCTCTTTCGGGCGGCCCTCACGACCCGACGGATCGGGCGGAGCTGCCGCTGGCTCGCCCAGACCGGCTCGACCAACCGCGACGCGCTGGCGTGGGCCGCGCAATCGGCACCGGACGGATCGGCCGTCGTCGCGGAGACCCAGACGGCGGGACGCGGACGTCTCACCCGCACTTGGTTCTCGCCGCCCGACCGAAACCTCTATGTCTCGCTGATCCTGCGGCCGGACCTCGCCGATCCCGCCCGGCTCGCCACACTACCCCTCATCGCGGGGCTCGCCCTCGCCGAGACGCTTGCCGACCGGATACCCGCCTGTTCACCCGGCATCAAATGGCCGAATGACCTCTGGATCAAAGGTAAAAAGTGCTGCGGCATCCTCTGCGAAATGCAGACCCAGGGTGAAGCGTTTCCCNNCCATCGTGTTGGGATTCGGCATGAACGTGAACCTCTCGTGGGAGGAACTTCCGCCCGATCTGCGGGAAACCGCCACCTCCCTCGCCATCGAATCCGGCGAGACGCATTCCCGCCCGGAATTGCTCGCGGCGATCCTCAACACCTTTGAACCCATCTACGACCGCTGGCGGGAAACGGGATTGGAACCCTTCCTCCCGCGCCTGCGGGAACGGGATGTCCTCTTCGGCCATTCGGTCACCCTCTCGTTACTCAATACTCCCCTGGCCGGGACCGCCGCCGGCATCGCCCCAGACGGCGCGCTCCTCCTCCGCCTCCCAGACGGCACCCAGACCGCCGTCTACTCCGGCGAAGCGAACAGGGTAAGAAGTTAATAAATAGGGCAACTTGTAAGTGTGGCATTCCGAAATGATGGAATCATTAGGAATTTCCCTCTTCCCTGTTCCCTCTTCCNNNCTCAACCCTCAACGCTCAACCCTCAACGGTTTACGGTTGTCGTCCGCGTGTCGCCCGTCCCATAACCTTTTAACCCTTTAATCATTTAACCTTCCATTTAACCTTGCAACTCTTCCCCTTCCGCCCGCCGGACGGTGACGGTCCGGAGGGTACCGAGGGTGTCTGGCGAGAAGCCGGCGCAGGTACAGGGCAGGTATTCGGCGGTCCAGCCGTGGGCGTTTCCGTCGGGGGTGATCTTCTCGATCAGGACGGTCACTTCCCGGCCGATGAAGGAACGGGCGAAGGCCACCCGTTTCTCTTCCCGAAGACGGATCAGTTCCGCCGCACGCCGTTTCCGTTCGGCGACGGGCACAACGCCGTCGAAGCCGGCGGCGGGTGTGCCGGGGCGTTCGCTGTAGGGGAAGACATGGAGATTGCTGAAGGGATAGGCGGAAACCAACGCGCGCGTCGCTTCGAAAGCCGCATCGGTCTCACCCGGGAAACCGGTGATCAGGTCCGCCCCAAGTCCCAGACGGGGCACCTGTTCACAGGCGAGATCAAGCGTCCGGCGCAGGGCATCCACCGTGTAGTGGCGACCCATCCGGCGTAAAACGGCGTCATCGCCACTCTGGATCGGAAGATGGAGGAAGTCGCACACACGCGGATCCTCCGCCATCCGCCGGATCAGGGCGGCCTCGTTCATGCCCGGCTCAAGCGACCCGATGCGGATCCGGCCCATACCCGGTAGGGCGGAAAGGGCGGCGATCAGTTCCGGGAGCCGTCGTCCCTGATCGGCATAACAGGCGATGTTGCATCCCGTCACCACGATCTCACGGTAACCGGCATCCAGAAACGCGGCGGCCTCATCCAGGCACTGCCCGAACGGAACGCTGCGCGGCTGGCCGCGCGTGTGGGGCACGATGCAGTAGGTGCAGAAAAACGAACACCCATCCTGAATCTTCAGCAGCGCGCGATGGGCAGTCGAGCGGGGCGGAATCGGCGCCGTGAGGCGGGGTAGCCCCAGCTTCTCCAGAATCCGGTCCGGCAGCGTCTCCCGCTCCTCGCGGGAAAGCGCCAGATCC
The DNA here is from genome assembly GCA_002309585.1 of Verrucomicrobia bacterium UBA1211. Lineage (GTDB taxonomy): Bacteria > Verrucomicrobiota > Kiritimatiellia > RFP12 > UBA1067 > UBA1211. The sequence continues at coordinate 34,415 of DBXN01000163.1, read as the reverse complement.
ACGCCCATCGCCGCGAGCCGTTCCGGGGGCGCCGCATCGACCGCGCACCCGCTGACCGCCAGCAGGGCAGAGGGATACTTCGTCCGCATCGAGCGGATCATCCGCAAACACTCGTTCTCCGCCGTCGCGGTGACGGCACAGGTGTGGATGATCACGACATCCGCCGCTTCCCCGAAGGGCACCTGTTCCAGTCCGGCGGCGGACAACGCCGCCTCAAACCGCGCGCTTTCCGCCCGGTTCAACCGGCAACCGAAGGTCTTGAGTGCGAAGGTCATGCGTTTACCGAAACCGGCGATCCGTAGGCGCTCACAAGGTCATCGTAACGGTATACGTGCCGGAAACGGCCTGGAAACGGAGCGAACCGTCGGGCAACCGTTCGGCAAACGCGATCCCGTCCCGCGTGAGCGAGAGATTCTCTTTCGCCTTTCGATTGATCCGTACCTCGCTTCCCTTGGGGAGAATCACCGTCGCGGTCGTGTTGGCGGGAACAGTCACCCGATACCGCCATTGCGCGTCATCGAAAGCTGACGACGCGGTGATCGTGCCATACGCCGAGTGATAGACCGCATCGACCGTCTTGACCCGTTTGTCCGGAATCGGACGGACCAAGATATGCTTGAACCCGGGACGTTCGAAATCCTCCCGGATGCCGGCCATCGTGCCGTACATCCACGCCGCCACGGCGCCGTAGGCGTAATGGTTGAAGGAGTTCATCCCGACCGGACCGAATCCTTTCTCCTTCACATACGAGTTCCACCGTTCCCAGATGGTGGTCGCGCCCTGGTCGACCGAATAGAGCCAAGAGGGATTCCCGCGCTGCAGCAGCAACGTGTAGGCGACATCCGTCGCGCCCGCCTTGTCCAACGCATCCATGATGATGGAGGTGCCGAGGAAGCCGGTCTGGAGTTTATCGCCATGCCGCGCGATATTCTCCAGCAACTCCTTTTTGACCGCAGCCGTCGCGGCGGGCGGCGTAAGGTCCAGGTAGATCGCGAAGATGCAGGCCGTCTGGCACTTATACTTCGTCTGGATGGTCCCGTCCCCATTCAGATACCGCTCGGCGAAGAAGGCGCGGGCATCCTGCTCGATTCGCTGGAATTTCGACACATCATCGCTCTTGCCCAACACGCCGGCGATCTCCCCCATCATCCGTGCATCCCACACCCAGTAGCAGGCGGCGAGATACATCTTAATGTCGTTGTCGTTCCGCTCATAGGCGAGCCAGTCGCCGTAATTCTGCCGGTCGGGTCCCTTGTGGGCGGTCACATGGTCGAAATACCGGCACATCGAAGCATAGTTCTCCTCCAGAATCGTCTTGTCGCCGAACATCCTGTACATGTTGTAAGGGACGATCACACCGGCATCGGCCCATCCCGTCACCGCGCCCGACGTGCCGTATTTGCCCAACGGCGCCACGGACGGATAGGCCCCGTTCTCAAACTGACTGTCGCGCATGTCATCCATCCACTTGCAGAGGAACCCGTACACGTTGGCGTTGTAGGCGGCGGCCTTCACAAACACCTGCGTGTCGGCGGTCCAGCCCTGCCGCTCGTTGCGCTGCGGGCAATCGGTCGGGACACTGAGATAGTTGCTGTACTGCCCCCAGCGGACATTGGAAACCAACTGGTTAACCAACGGATCGGAGGTTGTCAGCGTTCCGGTGTCATAACCCTCCGGAAGGGAGGTGACCGGCAGGAAACGGAGCCGCGAGAAGGTGACCGGGGCTGTCGCCGTGACGCTCAGATACCGACATCCGAAGAACGAGAAAGCGGTCTGGTACCGCTCGCGCGGGACACCGGACAAGGTGTATTTGATGCCGGCGAAGATTCCCCGAAGGTTGGCGAAATAGGGACTTCCCTCCGGACCGTCATTGCCCCGGGATTTCAAGCCGTTCCCGTCATTCAGCATCTCCGCGTGGCGGATGGTAAGCTGCGTTCCCGCTGCGCCGGAGACGGTGAAAGCGGTCAACCCGGCGGCGTTCTGTCCGAAATCGACCACCAACGACTCGCCTTTGTCCAGCGCCACCCGCTCACCGTCGCGATAGGTGCGGAGCGTGCAGATGACGCCGAACTGGTTGGAGGTCACGTTGTCCGCGCCCGCGTAGACCACCATCGCCTTGGGGGCGAGCGCCAAATCCTCCCGAACCCGGATCGGCGGCCCCTTCAGCGGACGGATTTCGCCGGAGAATTCGGTGTTGACCGCAGCGGGGGCCCATTCGCTCCCGAGCGGACCGCCCTTCATCCACGCCGTGCTGATCCGCGCGTCGTAAACCTCGCCGTCAAAAATCGACGCCTGGACAAGCGGTCCCGCGTATGCGGCCATCCAGTTTGTGCCGGTCCCCAGCCGTTCCTCGCTTCCGTCGGTATACCGGATCACCAGAACCGCCCGGAACGCGCTCGTCTTGCCGTTCCATTTCCCGACGATCTGATCCCGCCACCACCCCTGCGAGACAAGGGCGGAGAGGACATTCTGTTCGCCGGCCTTACGCTTCAGCATGGGAGTGATGTCATACGAGAAGGAATGGCGGCACTTGGTGGTGGTCGTAAACCCCGGTTTCAACATGTCGCGCTGAATCTCCCCGGCATCGGAAATCCGATAGACCGGCTCACCGTTCACGTAGGCCTCAAACACGCCCAATCCCGTCACGAACCACATCGCGGAGCGGATCTCACGCTCATTCCTGAAGACCTTTCGGAACGCCGCCGTGTCGATCGTGCCCTTGGCGGCCGCAGGCGAAATCCAGTCCGATCCCGCCCATCCATCGGGCGAGATCAGGCCGGTCCTGAACGACGCCCGTTCCGGCGCGAGCCACTTGCCCGTCTCGTCCTGGACCCGGACCTCCCAGACGTACCGTGTGGCGGGACGGAGGTCGGTCCCCGCGTAGCGGACGCCGAGCGAACGGTCATCCGTCACAACCCCGGAATCCCAGACCGGCTCCTTTCCCCAATCTGGCGCATAGACCCGGATCTGATAGGCCTGCTGCGCGGCCCCGCGACGCTTCGAAGCCATCTGCCAGCTGAACAGGGGCGGCTGATCGACGCCGAACGGCTCGATCAGCATGTTCGTCTTCAATCCCGTCGTCCGCGCCCCGCTTCCGGGCAGTCCCGGCACAAACCGGCATCCGCCGGCCAACGCGCCCGCAAGACATACCGCCGCCAGCCCGATCATCACACGTTTCATCCGCACCTCTCCTCCAAATCCTTCCACATCCCTCTTCGCCCTTTCAAGAGGGCGGATATAGCATACAACGGATCAGGGGCGGATTGCAATTTTAAGACTTCCGGAATTTCGTGCGCATCTACGCAATTCATCGTCGAAGATCATGAGGGTTGAAAACAACAGAGGCAATTGTAAATCCTATCGTTATCGATGTGGCAAGGCCGCCTCGGCCTTGCTGCAAGGGCGAGGGCGCCCTTGCCACATCAAGTTCGGTTGTTTTCCGATCCCAGAGAATTGCCGCAAGGATCATCAACCGTCAATATCAAGTGTGTTGCACACGGCTAAAGATCGCGCAAAGAGAGCACATTCTGGAGTGCATACTTTACGGAGAGGATTTCGATACGGTTCCAGTACGGGATGGCGTTCATCCCGTGACCTCGACCTTACGGGACCGTTTTTCGACTTGCCGCGGGAAGTGAGTTTCTTCAAATCGGCCTCAAGCATCCGCTTGACCTCTTCAGAAGTGTACACCTCGCCCCGCTCCGAACGGATAACCGTGTTGATTCGCTTTCGCTACGTGGAATTTAGGGGTATAAGAGAGAATTTCCGAAAGACCTCCCCGCCTCCAAAACTCCAGAACTCCCAGAAGCGAAAGCAATAATCGAAATCACATGGAAGGTATAGGGCAACATTGGCGAAGGAGGATTCCCCCGTTCCCCATTCCCCATTCCCCGTTCCCTGAAACTCACCGCTTCTCGAAGGCGTACTCGCCCGCGATACGATCATTCCGCACATCGTGGGCGCGGATGACGAGTTTCCCGTCCGCCACGAGCCCTTCGATCACCGTCGGGAAACGACCGTTGCCTTGGAGATCCGGGCCTCCGCCGATCATCTGCGCCCAGGTGCGATCCGGCGTGGCGGGATCGAAACGATACTGGTGCTGGTGCGCAGCGATCACCACTTGGACCCGGTTCTTCGTCAGAATCGGTCCCCACAACTCCGCCGCCTGTTTCTGCCAGGCAGCGTAATCCTCCAGCAACGTCCCCGGATTGGCGTTGGGATTGGGATCGAAGAGCGGGATATGGACGAAGGCGACCACATAGGGGGCGGAGGCGATCTCTGGACGCTTGAACTGATCCTCCAGCCAGAGGGCCTGTGCCGCCCGATATGGCTCGAAGCGCGTCGCGCCGCCCGCGGCGGGATGGAAATCGGGCTTATCTTCGCCGGTGTCCAGACCGATCAACGCGATCTGCCCCTGCCGGATCGCGAAATTGCGGCCCAGCGCCCAATCGCGCGGCGCGCGTTCGGTGGGCAACCGCGTCATCAACACTTCATCCAAATGGATATTCGCCTGTCCCCGGAAATCGTGGTTCCCGTTGTTGAAGAGGATCGGCGCGTCGGTGGCATAGCCGGCGCCGGCTTTGGGCTTCAGAAAGATGTTCACCAGATCCTCGCGCGTCCGGGAGGTATTCTGGGCATCGCCGTTCCAGACGGTCACGGGCGCCTTCAACTCCCGAAGCTTTGCCACCACCCGCTCGAACGGCTCCCACCGCGCGTGGGTATCGTTGATCACCGCGAAACGGGATTCGGCGCCTTCGCCCGGTGTCGAGAAGGTGTGGAGTGCGCCCCACTCGATCGGGGAGGGCTTCATCCAATACCCAACCGGATAGGTCACGGCCGCCGCCCCGATCCGGTACCAGTAGCGCGTCGCGGGTTTCAGGCCATCCATGCGGACGCGCAGCACGCGATCGCTGATCTCCGCCAGCGGCATACCGGCGCACACATACCGTTTCGCGCCGGTCATTTCCGGATTGTCGGCCACCTCCGCATAGCCGACGGCCAACCGGTTGACCGCGAAGGAGACGCCGACCGAATCCGGCGCGGGCACCTGCAAAAGCGGTTCCGAATCCAGCAGTTGATCGGGATGCGGCACTTCCGTCGCCTTGTATTTGTCATGCGCGGCCTGCTCGCTCGGCAACATCCCCGATGCCGAAGGGGCCATACCCGCCGCCGCCAAAAACGCGCTTCCCGCCAAAAATGATCTGCGTTTGATCTTCATGCTGCATCCTCCTTGATCCATCCAATACCCAAACGTAAAGGGTTCATGTATCTTACACATTTCCGCCATTTCGCCGCAAGCCCAAAGGAGAAAAGAGGCGCGCCATTGACACCCGGCGCAATTTCGGGTAACATAGGAATGGTTTTATAAACTGGTAAAGGTGTGGGAGTGGCGTGAAGACGGTTATACACCGTTTTCAACATGAAAGGAGTAACCATGAAACCGTTGAAAGCCAATCTGTTTGCGGGCGTCTGTTCAAGCGTCCTGGCCCTTTTCATTTCTGTAACCGCGAAGGCAGATATTCCCACCCCTTTCCTGTATTTCCCGCTTGACGGCTCGCTCTCCCCGACCGTCGGTAACATGCCGATTTCCGGCACCGCCACTTTTGCCGACGGCATGTCGGGTTTCGGACAGTGTTCCACCACCAGCGGCGACCAGTTGCGGGGACCCGATGACCTCCACGAGGGCATGGAGCCGGGAACCGGGAACTGGACGCTCTCGTTTTGGGCCCGTTTCACCAAACCCCTGACGGCCAACTTCCGGCTTTTCTCCAAAGGTGGGCGGGATGACAACGCCACCGGAGGCCCCGGCTTTCAGTATTATTTTCGGACCGCGAACACCTCCTCCTTTTTCATCTCCCGGCGGACCGCGACCGGACGCGAGCGGATCGATTGCAACACGTTGCTCACCGACGCGATCAGCGACGAATGGAACCACTATGCCGTCGTGCGGGACGGCGCGACCCTGCGGCTCTATCTGAACGGTGAAGAGAAGACGAGTTATACGCTGGCGGAGGGTGCGGAAGGTGATTACGGGGTGGGAGAAACAACCACCAACCGGAACACCCAGCTCTCCCCCGAAAGCAACGTTCCGGGGTGGGGCCTGGATGATGTCGCAACGTGGAAAGAGGCCTTTTCCATTGACCAGATTAAAGCCATCTACGATTCCGGCCGCAGCGGCAAACCGATCGCGATGATCGCCGCTGGAGAGTCGATCGCCGCCATCCAGACGGTCAAGGACGGCCTGTGGGAAAACGCGAACACATGGAACCGTACGCCGATCGCCACCGCCGGCGCAACGGTCTTCCATGAGGTTGTCGCATCCTCCCCGATGATCCCCAACACCCTGTTCATTGACGGCGGGTTCCTGACGGCAGAGACCGGAAGCACAAGCGCCTTCCTCGCATTGAACATGAAGAATGACGCCACGTTCGCCGTTTCAGGCGGCAGCCACTACGCCACCAACGCGATTCTCAACAACGCCACTCTGAACCTTTCGGGAGGCGATCTGGCGATCAACAGCATCACCGTAAATGGAAAATCCACCCTGAATCTGACGGGAGGCACCTTCGACCCCGAAAAAGTCGCTGTGTTCGGTAACACAGAGGGTGATGACATCACCATCAACATGGATCACGCCACGATCCTGAGAGAGAATGGCGATGGCGTGGACCGGGTTGATTTCGCCTCGGTCAACGCCACCTGCCGCGTCGTCATGGTCGATTCCGTCGTCTCCGTCGCCCGGCACGGCGGCACAGGTGTCGGGGGCATCCGTTTCGCCGCCGGCGCCAACACCTATGCGGTCGTCACCAACATCAACAGCGTCATCGACGGCGTCAGCGACAACGGGACGCGGATGTACTTCTCGCAGGGTGCCAACGCTGAGGCGCACTATTACCAGACGGGCGACGACGCGGTGCTCCGTTGCGCCGGCGACCTCTACTTCGGCAGCGACGCCACCAGTATCGTCCACTACTGGCAAGACGCCGGCATGACCGATGTCTCGAATCAGCTCTACATCGGTAACGCGTCCGGAACGACCGCCCACTTCACCCTCGCCGGCGGCGTCCTGAAAACACGCGGTATCGTCTTCCCGTCATCCGGCGACGTCGGCCTCACCCTCGCCGGCGGCACCATCAAGATCCCGGAAGACCACGAGATGCACGTCATCCTCGGCCGGGGCGTGGACATCAACCTTGAAGCGGAGACCGTCTCGACCATGGATATCGTCGGCGAGGAGAATTATGTGAACATCCTCCCGATGTTCCCCTTCATGGGCGACGGCGGGCTTCGGAAGACCGGCGCGGGTTATCTTCGGATGACGGCGCCCTACGCCGGCGCGACCGTGGTGGACGAGGGTACCTTGGAGTTGCACGAGCCCTTCCTCTCCTCCTCCGTCACCGTGGCGGAAGGGGCGGCGATCCGGCTGGATGGCGTGGAGCTGAACGGACCGTTGACGTTGGACGGCACCCTCGTCATTGCCCCGAATGCCAAAGGAAACGCGCTGGCCGTGGTCCGATCCCTCTTGGTCGAGTGCGGCGAACACGCCGCCATCGCCTTTGCGGACGCGGGGATGCTTCAGACCTCGCAAAGTTATCTCTTCCTCGTGACCGCCGACGCCGACCTGGGAGCGCTGGCCCTCGCGGCGGAGTGCCCCGCGGGGTGGCGGGTCCGGCAGGATGGACAATCCTACTATCTCGAGGAGATCAACGCTAACCTTCCCGCCTTCACCCGTCCCGATGTCGTGGTGCGTCTGACCCGAAAGATCATGGAAGACCAGACCGACAAGGATTTCCTCCTTCAGATCGGGCCCTTCGCGGGTACGGGCGTGACCATCACCAACGTACCGAACAATGCCCAGCAAGGCATGGTCCAATGCATCCTCTTCAGCGGCGAGAACACCCAGGCGATGCACGGCCCGTCCGTCCCGACGAGCCTCACCGGCAACAACCGCTGGTCCTGCTCCATGTGGGTCTACGCCACCCGCCGCAACGGCAACGAGCCGACGGTTCTCACGTGGGGTCTCCGCAAAGGAACCAACAAGCAGAACTGCTCGTTCAACCACGGCTCGGCCGAATCCCGCGCGGCCAGTTTCTTCGGGTGCGACCCCCTCTTCGCGGAGGTCCAGCCCGCGATCGAACAGTGGTACCATCTGGCCTATTCGTATGAAGGAGCCACCGCAAACCAGGGTCTCCGGGTCTGGGTCAACGGCGAGGAGCAGACGCTGAAAAACGCGAATGTCAACAATCTGGTCATTCCGGATGAAGGCCAGACGATCATGCTCGGCAACCCCCATGAGACCAATCCGTGGCAGACCGTCGCGCGTCCCTATTTCGGCGCGATCGGCGAGCTGGTGGTGTTTGACGAGGTGCTGAACGATGACGAGGTGAAGGCCCTCTTCGCCGACGGCGAGGAGATCTACATCGGCGGGAAGAGCCTTCCCGACGAAGGCCAGATCTTCGACACCCTCGCCTATACCCACTGGCTCGATGCCGCGGGATGGCGGAACGGCTATGTCCCGTTGGGGAACAATCCGCTCGTTACGGGCGCGGGCGTGAGCGCGCTGGCCGATGCGGCATGCGCCCCCTTCAAATCCCTCCATGTTGACAATGGGGCCACAGTTACGGTGCAGGGAATCGCCTTCCCGATCAGCGCCCACCTCACCGTCTCCAACAGCGCGACCTTCAAGATGACTGACCACGCTACCGTCACGATTCCCGGATTCCTCAACCTCCAGAACAAGGGACGGCTTGAGGTGACGGACAGCGACCTGACGGTCAGCGGCATGGTCAACCCCTTCTGTGTTGGTTGTGACGAGAACACGACCTGCGATGCAGTCCTCAACAACGCGACCCTGGCCGTGACCGACGGCGACCTGAAGGTCGGCTTCCATGACGCCCAGAAGCTCGCAACCGGCGGCGGCCGGCTCATCATGACCAACAGTTCTGTCACGATCGGCAGCACCCTCCGCTCGGCCAACGGTTACATCGGCCGCGTTGCGGGCGACAGTATGCTTGAGATGGTCAACTCCTCGATCACGATGCCGTATCTGAAAGACACCGATCCCGCGAAGTTCTTCGCCATCGGGCTCGGCGATGTCGGCGTCGGCGGGAAAGCGGGTCTCATCATGGACCACTCCATCCTTGACCTTCCCTACCAGGAACTGAGGATCGCCAGCGACCACGGCAGCGCGAACAAGATGTCGATGTGTTGCGTCGATCCCTGCATCGTCCGGAACGACAGCGAGATCACGGTCGCGAAGACCTTCAACCTCGGCCGTCAGAACGCCGGATATTACAACAATAATATCGTGATCCAGACGCCGCCGACCACGATGATCCTCGACCACTCGACGCTGACCCTCCGTCACGAGGCCAATGTGGCGGCGCGGTGCGGCGCGGCAACCCTGATCGTAACCAACAACGCCAAGGTGATCAAGACCGGCATCTACTCGTTCCGCATCGGACATGACTCCGACGCGAAATCCGCCGCCTTCGAGTATCAGGGCGGACGGGTGATCGTCTGCGACGGCGGCCTGGTCGAGATGATGGGGCCGACCAACAGCCTCCAGATCTGCAGCAGTAACAACGACCGCGGCAACTTCGATCTGAACGAGGGCGGCGTTGCGAAGGTCTTCGCCGTCATCGGCGGCGGCTCGAACGGTGCCTTCACCTTCAACGGCGGCACTCTGGTGGTCAAAGGTTCGACCAACGACCTCTTCCAGTGCACCGTTCCGGTCATCATCTCCGCCGGCAAAGACGCGGTGATCGATGTCCAGAACTTCAACGTGACGATCAAGAAGGCGTTGACCGGTGAGGGCGGCTTGCGCAAGCTCGGAACCGGCACCCTGACCCTCTCCGGCGAGAATGAGAACCCCGGTCTGACGCGGGTCGAAGCCGGAACCCTCGCCATCGCCAATACCGGTGTTGTCGCCGGAGACATCCTGGTCGAAAGCGGGACGCTGACGCTCGCCGACGGTTCAACCGTGAACGGGACGGTGACGGTTCCCGAAGAGGGCGGCCATCTCACGCTCGGCACAGCGGGTCATGCGGACACCATCACGGTCGGTGCGATGAATCTCGCGCGCTCGCTGGAGATCGAACTCTTCGCCGGAACCGAGAAGGTGTTGGAGTGGGTCGAGGTTGACGGGACCATGGTGGAACAGGAGGTCGAGTATCCCATCTGCGGCTGTGACAAACTCGTCTTCAAAACCGCAAATGCCTTCACACTCGCCAGCGGATACGGGTTCACCCTCGTCTGTAAAGATGAGGATCGGGAAGCCTGTTTCGCCGACGCGCAGAAATACCTCCTTGCGACCGCCCCGGCGGGATCCCCCACCACGATGCCGGTCACGAATCTGCCGATCAGCTGGTCCGTGACCGCCAAGACCGTTGACGGAACGGTTGAATACTGGCTGGAAAAACGGATGGGGACCACGTTAATCATCCATTAACCGCCCGCCCTTGCGGCGTGCGGTGTGGGATGGGTGTCAGTTGAGGGTTGAGCGTTGAGGGCTGAGGGGAAAGTATGATGAAACAAACCGTTTTCGCTTTACTGGCGGCGGGTGCGCTCTGTGCGGGCGCCGCTGACATTCAGGTGGACTTCAGCAAGACCGTCGGACCGGTCAAGCGGGTCAACGGCGTGGGACAGCCGCCGCTCGTCGGCAAGCTGGCGGGGTACCCGATGTTCCATTATCTGAAGGAAGCGGGAATCCCCTATTCCCGTCTCCATGACGTCGGCGGCTGGCTGGGTGGCGGATTGTTCGTCGACATCCCGATCCTTTTCCCGGATTTCGATGCCGACGAAAACGATCCGAAGAACTACCGGTTCGCCTACACGGATTCCCTGATGAAAGCGTTGGAGGCGAATAACGTCGAACCCTTCTTCCGTCTGGGCGTAACCATCGAGAACTTTGTGGAGCGCGGTTTCCCGCCGGTGAACATCCTTCCCCCGAAGGATTTCGCCAAATGGGCCCGCATCTGCGAACATGTGATCCGCCACTATACCGAAGGGTGGGCCGACGGTTTCAAGATGAAGATCACCTACTGGGAGATCTGGAACGAACCCGAGAACAATCCGGATATCAGCCGCAATCCGATGTTCCGTGCCCCCTTCGCCGAATACATCCGTTTTTACGGCGTGGTGGCACCCTATCTGAAGGGCAAGTTCCCGCATCTCAAGATCGGCGGTTACGGCAGCTGCGGCTTCTATGCGGGTGTCGGCGCCGACACGGCCCCGGCCGCCAACGCCTCGCCGCGCACACGGTATTTCGTCGATTGTTCCCACCAGTTTCTTGCCGCCGCGCGGGACAACAAGTGGCCGCTCGACTTCTACTCCTTCCACTCCTACTCGGCACCGGCCGAGGCGTTGCGGCAGGTGCGTTTCGCCGACGCGCATCTCAACGAGTACGGCTTCACAGCCGACAGGTGTGAACGCATTTTCAACGAATGGCTGCCCTATGTGGGCCACAACAACCTCGGTTCGGCCCTTCAGGCCGCCGGCGTCGCCGCCGAAATGATCGGCCTGCAAAACGGTCCCTGTGACGTGGCCTGCCTCTATGACGCCCGTTGCGGCGTCGGTGACTACTCGCCGCTCTTCAATCCCCTCACCTACAAGCCCCACAAGGCCTACTACGCCTTCACCGCCTTCAACGAGCTGTGTAAACGCGGCACCGCCGTCGCCGTCCAGTCGACCGGTGACAGCAACCTGTGGGTCGCGGCGGCAAAAGGTGAAACCGACGCCGCGGTGATGATGGCGAACGACTCGGACCGGGAGATTCCCCTTACCTGTGACTTTCAGAAGCGCGAGGTGGTCACCTGCCGCATCACCGACAAAGACCGGACCGATGCCGCCATCCCCCTCCCCGCTTCCCTCCCGCCCCGATCCTTCATCGTCATCATTCTCCGCTGACGGCACCGCGTCGTCACACCGTTTGACGTATAAGGCAATCTCGGCTAAAATACCTTCGCTTTCTTTAAGGGGCGCTATTCCCTTGAGAGGAAATGGGGTTATCGTCACGGAGGGAAGCGGCGTTTGAACCTTAAGCAAGGAGGATGCTTATGCGGACGAGAGAGATGCGGTTAGGGTGTGTGGTCGCGGGGTGTGTCTTTGGCGCAACCGGTTTATTTGCGGAGCCAGTCAGATTTACGATCCATGCAGACGCATCAAACGGCTTTTACCGGGTGGGAAACAAGGCTGTGGTGGAGGTGCGTGCAACCGCTGGGAAAGATGCCGTTAAAGGGTGCGCGGAAGTTTGGGTGGATGACGGATGGACGAATGTGGTCTGGCGGCGAACGGTCGATCTCGCCAACGAACCCTCGTTCAAGATCGAGGGGTTGTCCCGTTCCACACCCGGTTCGTTGCGTATTCATCTGCGGGGGGACGGGATGCGGAGCTGGATGGACCGCATCCTCTTTGATTGGGAGAAGATCACGCCCTTCACCCCGTATCCCGCCGACTTCGAGGAATACTGGCGCGGCGAACGCAAGCGGCTCGAACGGGAGGTGCCGATAGCCGTGGAGAAGGCGCGGGCTTCCGACCTCGATACGCCGAATCATGAGATGTACCGTGTCAGCTTTGCGACATTCAAAGGCGGCCGCGTATACGGACTCCTCGCGGTGCCGAAGGGTACGGGGCCATTTCCGTTCATCGTCAATGTGCCGGGAGCGGGCATCGGCGACTGGCGCATCCCCACAAAAGTGCTGCGCACCGGCTGGGGGACGCTGGTGATGAACGTCCACGGTTTTCCGCTTGGGACCACGGAAGCGGAACAGAAGGCCAATTACAACGCCTGGTTCGCCGAATACGCGACAAAGAAGGGCGAGCCGCTCTACCAGTATGTCGGTTATTCCGAAAGCCGGGAGACTCCGTTTTACCATGCCGCCATGCTCGGCATGGCGCGTGCCCTCGACTGGCTTGCCACCGAACCGTATGCGGACGCCTCGCGCTTCGTCTATTACGGCTGCAGCCAGGGGGGAGGATTCGGGCTTTATTTGACCGCGCTCTACGGCCGGTTCGCCAAGTCGCTGATCCTCTGCCCCAACAAGTGCGATATGCTGGCCTACCGCCAGGGACGGGAACCCGGCTCATTCCACATCATGAACCAGAAGCCGGAAAACCGGGTCAAGGCGGAATCCATTGCCCCCTATCACGACAACTGCAATTTCGCGCGGATGATCCAAACCCCGATCCGCATGGTCCATGGCACGGCGGATGACAACTGCCAAACCGTCGGCGGCATTGCGGCGTACAATTCCATCGCCTCCAAGGACAAGGAGTTGCGTCTGTTGCCCGGTGTCGGGCACGACTGGAAGACGGCGGGATACGACACATGGCTTTTCGCGCCTCCCGGTTCCAACCGCTGACACAACCCCTCTTACCCTCCTTCCGCGTTACGGCCAAGGCCTTTCCTTGATGCCGCTGTCGGTTGGGTGTATAATCCGCCACATGAGAAAACACATCTTCATGTTGGCGTTCGCCGCCGTCTGGACGGTCAACGCGGAAAAGCTCACGGTGTATCCCCCGGCGCAGACGATGGAGGAGAAGGTCGCGCTGGCCGAACGGACGCTCGCGTATGTGGCGAAAAGCGTTCCGGCGGACAAACTGAAGGCGTTGGCCGACGAACTCGCGATTGACAGAGAGTGGTGCGCCAAGGCCGTGTCGCCGGGCGAGCGATACGCGGCGGAGCGGGCCATCATGTCGGTACGCCGCCGCATCCTCTTCATGCATCCCGATCTCCAGTTCCCGAACCTGCTGGCCGTACAGAGGGGTCTCCCTTTCTCCGAGGAGGCCGGCATGACGGACCAGTACGCCGGACGCTGGTCGCGCCCGGGGCCGGGGCTCGTCATCATCGAAAACTGGAAGAGCGTGCCGCACAAGCGCATCCCGCTCGCCGGCAAACTGCCGGAAGGCTGTACCATCAATCCCTCTCTCCATTGGGACGCCGACCGCGTGATATTCGCCTTCAACGACCACACACGTCGTCCGCCAGTCGATCCGCGCAAGGTCTACGCACCGCCTGTCATGCGGCGCGGGGTTTCCGGCTGGACGCGCCCGCCCGTGGTTGCGGAAGTCCGCGAATCCGACCCCACGAACCCGAATCTCAACCCGACAGCCGATGCCGACGAGTTCTCGGTGATGCACCACCGCTTTTTCATCTATGAGGCGGCGATCGACGGCAGCTGGGTCCGCCAGCTGACGGGCGGACCGAATGACCCGATGACCACGCCAAACAATCTCTGTACCGTCCTCATCGAGGACGCCGACCCCTGTTACCTGCCCGGTGGCGGATTCGTCTTCACCTCCACGCGTTCGCAGAACTACGGCCGTTGCCATTGGGGACGCTATGTGCCCTCCTTCCTGCTCTACCGCGCCGATCTGCCGACCGACAGCGACATACGCGCAGGCGCGACGGACATCCGTCCCTTCTCCTTCGCCGAAGCCAACGAGTGGCGACCGAGCATCCTCGCCGACGGACGCATCGTCTACACGCGCTGGGACTACGTGGACCGCGTCGCCTCCCGCTACGCCGGACTCTGGGTCACGCGCCAGGACGGTACCGCCGTGGACATCATCTACGGCAACTACTCCACCACCATGTTCAGCTGCGCGGCCGCACATCAGGTCCCCGGAACACGATTCATCGTCTGCGTCGCGGGTGCGCATCACATGTTCACCACGGGTACGCTCATGCTCATCGATCCGCTTGCCGGACAGGACGGCGAAGAACCGTTGACGCGCATCACCCCGGACACCGGCATCCCCGAGAGCGAAGGATGGTTCCAGCAGGGGTCGTACACGGATCCGATGCCGGTCAATGACACGCTCTTCTTCGCGTCCTATTCGCCTGATTCTTTCGGCTACCCGAAGGGACATCCGCATAATGACGCGGTTGAGATACGCGGCCATTGGCAACATCCCCGCAGCTACGGGGTATGGTTGATAGACCGTTTGGGTGGACGTGAATGCATCTACCAAGACCCGGAATGGAGCACCTTCAATCCGACACCCGTGGTGAAACGCAGCCGGCCGCCGGTGGTGGCATCGCACCTGCCGCCGCCGGACAAGGCGCCTGACTACGGGATCATGTATCTCCAGAATGTGTACGACTGCCGCTATCCCATACCCTCCAACAGCGTGGCCGCGATCCGAATCAACAGGATGATCAACATGAACGCCTGCCGCCGCGAATCGTGGAATCCGGGGGCTGACTACGCCTATTACCGCGAGACGCTCGGCACGGTACCGGTCGGGAAAGACGGCAGTGCGTACTTCACGATTCCCGCCGAGGTTCCCATCCAGCTGCAGGCCATCGACACGAACGGCATGGCGGTGATGACGATGCGTTCGGAGATCTACGCGCAGAAGGGGGAGATACAGGGTTGCGCCGGTTGCCATGAAAACAGGATAACGGCGGCACCGGGTGTAAAAAGGCCGCAGGGCAGGGAACCGGATAAACCGGTGAAGGAGGTCGACCTGGGTTATCCCGGCCCCATCAGCTATGTGCGCAGCATCCAGCCGATTTTCGATCGCCACTGCATCTCGTGTCACGGGCTGGGCGCGTACAGGGGGCCGAAGAAACCGTATTCGCTCATTGGCACGAACGGCATCCTAAACCTGCTTTACGAGAAGTGGCGCATCAAGGACGGGATTCTCAATGAGTACGTCAAAAGGTCCGGGGAGAAGGTGCAGATCGCCGCGGCCTGGTGCTATGAAGAGACCATTGAATCAAAAGCGTACGACTACTACGCCGCCGCGAGCCCGCTCACATGGCGGATCAGAGGCGGACATGGCGGGGCAAAACTCTCAGAGGACGAGTGGAAGATGCTGATTCTCTGGCTGGACTCCAACGTGCCGGGTTACTCGATCGGCGGCGGTTACAGCTGGAACCGGCCCGAGCTGAACGCCATCGATCCGAACGGCGAGAAGGCGCTGCGGGCAGCCGTTGCGGAACGATGGGGACAAACGCGGGCATCGGAACCCATCGAAGCGCTTGTCAACCGGGCTGACCCGTCGAAAAGCCGTGTGCTGTTGGCGGCGTTGCCGGAATCGGCCGGCGGCTGGGGACAATGGGAACAACCGTTCACCGGCAAGGATGATCCGCAGTATGCGCGGTTCCTTGCCCTCGTCAAGAACGCGATCCTACCCAGCAGGTGGCATGACATACGCGGCACATGCGGACGCGATGAGAAGTGCGAATGCAATTCGTGCTGGCTGCGCCTGGGCGGATTCAACGACCCGAAACACCGTTGAGACAAAGGTTAAAAGGTTATGGGAGACGCGACAAGCGGACGACATTCGACAACCGACACTCGTCACGCTTTCCCCTTTCCCCCACATTGACACCCCTCTCCGTTTTGCGGTATACTGATTCTGTTTTTGAACCTTCATGAAACGCCGTCGAAACCCGGAATCTGACGGGGAGTCGAGACGGCAGAAACGGATTGGGGAATACGATGAAGACACTGGCTTTGCGGCTTTACGGCGAGAATGACCTTCGGCTTGAGCGGTTCGAGTTGCCGGAGATCACGGACGACGAGATTTTGGCGGACATCGTCACAAACAGCATCTGCATGTCGGATTACAAGGCGACGATCCAGGGTGCGCGCCATAAGCGTGTGCCGGATGATGTCGCCGAACACCCGATCATCATCGGCCACGAGTTCTGTGGCAAATTCCTGAAGGTCGGCAAAAACTGGCAGCACAAGTTCCACGTCGGGCAGAAGTACGGTGTCCAGCCGCAACTGAACCTTCCGGGTGCGGAGCACAAGGCGCCCGGTTACTCCTTCCCCTACATCGGCGGCGAGGCGACCCGTATCGTGATTCCCCGCGAGGTGATGGAACAGGACTGTCTCCTGACCTACAAAGGCGACGCCTACTACAAATCCTCAATCGCCGAACCGGTCTCCTGCATCGTCGGCGCCTACCGCTGCAGCTACCACTTCAAGGCGGGCGAGTATGTCCACCAGATGGGCATCAAGAACGGCGGCAGCATGGTCATCCTCGCGGGCGCGGGTCCGATGGGCCTGAGCGCGATCGACCTCGCGCTGCACGGGCCGGAACACCGTCCCGGCCGACTGGTCATCACCGATATCGACCAGGCCCGCCTTGACCGCGCCGCCCAGATCTTCTCACCCGAACACGCGAAGAGTTGCGGCGTGGATCTGATCTACCTCAACACCGGCAAAGCGGAAGATCCGGTCGCCTACATCAAATCGGTCAACGACAACAAAGGTTTCGACGATGTCTTCGTCTTCGCGCCGGTCGCGCCGCTGATCGAGCAGGCCTCCGCCCTCCTGGCGTATCTCGGCTGCCTGAACTTCTTCGCGGGCCCCTCGAAGTCGGACTTCAAGGCCACGATGAACTTCTACGACGTCCACTACATGGGTCACCACGTGGTCGGATCTTCGGGCGGCAACACAAAGGACCTTCAGGATTCGATGGATTACGCCGCGCAGGGGCTCATCACCCCGTCGGTCATGATCACCCACGTCGGCGGGCTGGACTGCGTCGCCGAGGCGACCAAGATCCTGCCGAAGATTCCGGGCGGCAAGAAGCTCATCTACACCCACCTCTCCATGCCGCTCACCGCCATCAGCGACTTCGCCGAACTCGGCAAGGACAATCCGTTCTACGCCGATCTGGCGGAGATCTGCGGGCGGAACAACCAGCTGTGGAACGCGGAGGCGGAGGCCTATGTCCTCAAGCATGCCCCGCGTCTGGAAGAGGATGCCGTGATATGATCGCCTTCCTGACCGGCAAACTGGCGGAGAAAACGCCGTCTGTCGTGCTGCTGGATGTAAACGGTGTGGGATATGAGGTCTTCATATCCCTCACCACTTACGACCGTCTCCCCGCGACCGGATCCGAATGCCGGCTCTTCATCCACCACCATATCCGTGAGGATGCCCAGCTGCTGTTCGGCTTCGCCCAAAAGGAGGAGCGGTCGATGTTCGAGAGTCTGCTGAACGTCAACGGCGTCGGGCCGAAATCCGCCCTCAGCGTATTGAGCGGCCTAACCGTCGGGGAGTTGTCGATGGCGATCGCGGACAACAACGTCAAGCGGATCAGCGCGGTCCACGGCATCGGGAAAAAGACCGCCGAGCGGATTGTGATCGAGCTGCGGGACAAGATCAACCCGATCGAAGCGCTCGCCGCGCAATCGGGCCCGACCGACAACCCGCAGAACGCCGTCATCCGCGACACGCTCCTCGCGCTGGAATCGCTCGGATTCCCGCAGGACCAGGCGCGCAAGATGGTTCAGTCCGCCTGCGCCGGCCTTACGGACATCACCGACTCCCAAACCCTGCTTAGACGGGCGCTGAACACCAAGTAGGCGTTGGGTTCCAGAACGTCTAGAGCTTCTCGAAAATCTAGACGATCTGGAACCTCCGGCAAATCGCGAGGACCGTTGAAATGACCGATCTGCTTCCTTCCCATCTTATTCTTCCCCAAGAGGTTATATCGCACGCAGGCGCGCTTTTCGAATTACCGAACCTGACCGCCCGTTTTGGCGTGAACGGGGTGATTGTCCACGGTCGGTCGCTACAGGCTTCCGGCGTGCTGGACCGACTCCGCGACGTTTTCGCCAACCCGCCGATGTGCTGGTGCCATTCGGGAGGCGAACCGACCCTGGCGGCGGTTGACGCGCTGCGCGCGAAGATCCGGGAACACCGTCCCGATTGGGTAACCGCCGTCGGGGGCGGCAGCGTGATGGATCTGGCCAAAGCGGCGGCGGGCTTGGCGGACGCGCCGCAGCCGACCGGCCACTACCAGCGCCATCCGCAGGAGATCCCGCCGGCCACCCTGCCGCTGATCGCCGTGCCGACCACGGCCGGAACCGGATCGGAGGCGACGATCGTCTCGGTCCTGACCGATGCCGATCGGGGACTCAAGCAGTCAATCCGCCACCCGACCCACCTCCCCCGCTGTGTCATCCTGGATTCCGATCTGCTCACGGCGTGTCCATCCTTCACGCGGGCCGCGTCGGGATTGGACGCCTTTGTCCAGGCGTATGAATCCCTGACCAGCATCCACGCCACCCCCTTCACCCGCGCCCTCTCCGAAACCGCGCTGGTGCAACTGGCGGAAAATCTTTTGCCCTTCTATCAAGGCGACAATTGCCGCGCCGCCGCGATGCTCCAGGCCAGCTTCATCGCCGGAGTCGCCCTCTCTCACGCCCGGCTCGGAATCATCCACGGTCTCGCCCACCCCCTGGGCGTCCGTTTCCACGCCCCGCACGGGCTGGCGTGCGCCTGTTGCCTGCCGGCCTGCCTCGCGCTGAACCGTCCCGCCATCCAGCCCGATCTCGACCGGATCAACGCCCTGTACGGCATCGACATCCCCCAGCTGGTTGACGAATGGATGCGGGCCATGAACCTTCCGAACCCCTTCCAGGGGCAGACGATTTCCGATCCGGAAGCCGTCATCCGCGAAACGCTTGCCTCCGGTTCGACCCGGGCCAACCCGGTCCCGATCACCGAAACGAACCTGCCCCATCTGCTTTCTGAAATCATGGGAGGGATCTCATGACATCGGAGGAACGCGCACGCCGGGCGGTGCGCATCACGACGGAGGGCGTCATCGTCAACACTCTCCTCATGATCCTCAAATTCATTGCCGCCTTCTTCGGGCACAGCCAGGCGATGATGGCGGACGCAATCCACACGATGTCGGATTTTCTCTCCGACATCGTTGTGTTCGTCGGGGTGCAGTTGGCCAAGAAACCGCGCGACGCCGACCACGACTACGGCCACGGCAAGTATGANNGTATGAGCCGCTGGCGGCGGCGGCCATCGGTATCGCGCTGCTGGCGGTGGGAATGAAGATCGGCTGGAACGCGATCGGGACACTCTTCGACGCGCTCAACGGCAAGTTGCCGGAACCGCCGGGAATGATCGCTTTCTGGATCGCGGTCATCTCCGTCATCGCCAAAGAGATCCTCTTCCGGCGGACGCTGGTGGTCGGGAAAGTTACCGAAAACGAGGCGATCACCGCCAACGCCTGGCATCACCGGTCGGACGCGCTCTCCTCCATCGGGAGCGCGCTCGGCATCGGCGCCGCCGCGATTCTGGGGAAGACATGGGGGATCATGGATCCGATTGCCGCGATCGGCGTGAGCTTCCTGCTGGTCTCGGCCGCCGGCGGCATCGTAAAGGAACAACTGGGATCCCTCACCGAACAATCCCTTTCGGAAGAGCTGGAGAACGAAATCCTGCAGATGGTCGAAACGACGGACGGCGTATCGCACCCGCACAACCTCCGGACGCGGAAGGTCGGTTCCCTGGTGGTCATCGACCTCCACCTGCGGGTCGATCCCGACATGCGCGTCGCCGACGCCCATGACCGGGTCTCCCTGCTGGAGGAGAAGTTGCGCGAACGGTTTGGCGAGAACACCATCGCCACCATCCACATCGAACCGGAAAATCGGACGCCCGCCCGCTAACGGCCGTGCCCGATCCCGAAAAGGTTCCACTCCGGCTTGACTTTCCCCATTCAATAGGAGAAAATTATAAGGTTTTATTCATTCATTATTCCGGCGGGCGTTTGTAGGCTCCCCGGACAGGAGGTTTGTTGTGGAAGCGATTGAAACAGTGCGGCATAGCGCGGCCCATATTATGGCGGCGGCGATCTGCAAATTGTTTGATAACGTTAAGCTGGACATCGGCCCTTCGACTGACGAGGGGTTTTATTATGATTTCGATCTGGAACACCGGATCGGTCCGGAGGATTTCCCGAAAATCGAAGCGGCGATGCGTGAACTGATCCAGGCGGACGTTCCCTTCATCCGCAAAGAGGTCACCCGGGAGGAGGCGGCCAAAGCCTTCGCCGAACAGCCCTATAAACTGGAGCGGTTGCAGGACATCCCCGAAGGCGAGACGGTCTCCCTCTACACCTGCGGCGATTTCACCGATCTCTGCCGGGGGCCGCATGTCGCCTCGACCGGCTGCGTGGGCGCCGTGAAAATCACCTCCGTCGCCGGCTCCTACTATCGCGGCGACGAAAAGAACAAGATGCTGCAGCGCGTGTACGGCATGGCGGACGTCTCCCAGGAGGCGTTGGATGCGGCGTTGAACCGGATCGAGGAGGCGAAGAAACGCGACCACCGCAAGATCGGCAAGGAACTTGACCTGTTCAGCATCAGCGAGGATGTCGGGCCCGGATTGGCGCACTGGCACCCCAAAGGAGCCCGGATCCGCATCGCGATTGAGGACTACTGGCGCAAGGAACACTTCCGCCACGGTTACGAGATGCTCTTCACCCCGCATGTCGGCCGCGCAAAGCTCTGGGAGACCTCCGGCCATCTCGGCTTCTACCGCGACAGCATGTTCCCCTGCATGAACGTGGATGAGGGGGAAGGTTCCCATGCGACGGTCGAGCAGTATTTCGTGAAGCCGATGAACTGCCCGTTCCACATCCAGGTTTACAAGACGCGGCGCTTCTCCTACCGCGACCTGCCGCTCCGCTGGGCGGAACTCGGTACCGTCTACCGGTATGAGAAAGACGGTGTCCGCCACGGTCTCTTCCGGGTACGGGGATTCACGCAGGACGATGCACACATCTTCTGCGCCCCGGACAAGATTGAGGACGAAATCCGCTTTACCGTGAATTTCTGTCTCCACATCCTTCACCGATTCGGATTCAAGGACATCACGGCTTACCTCTCGACCCGCCCGGAAAAGGCGGTCGGATCCCCCGAGAAGTGGGAACAGGCGACCAACTCCCTGCGGCAGGCCCTGGAGGCGGAACAGCTTCCGTATGAGGTCGACGAGGGCGGCGGCGCTTTCTACGGCCCGAAGATCGACATGAAGATCAAAGACGCACTCGGGCGGGAATGGCAGCTGGGCACGATCCAGTTCGACTTCAACCTGCCGGAGCGGTTCAACCTGGTCTACATCGGCGAGGACGGCAAGGAGCATCAGCCCTATATGGTCCACCGCGCCCTGTTGGGCAGCCTGGAGCGTTTCTTCGGCATCCTGATCGAGCACTACGCCGGCGCGTTCCCGACTTGGCTGGCACCGGAGCAGGTCCGCATTCTTCCGATTACGGACAAACAGTTGGATTACGCCAAGCGGATCGAGTCGGCCCTGTTGGCCGAGGATATCCGTGTCAAAGTCGATGTCGAGAATGAGAAACTCGGCGCGAAGATCCGCCGGGCCCAGCTTGAGAAGGTTCCCTTCATGCTCGTGGTCGGCGGCCGCGACGAGGAGGCCGGCAAGGTCTCCGCCCGGAGCCGCGAGAAGGGCGATCTGGGCGCGATGGACCTTGACGCCTTCATGGCGATCTTCAAGGAGAGCCTGAAAGACTGATGATGGACGGGGCGGCCGGCCGCCGGACGGGTGTCCGGCGGAATGACCGTCCCTGAACGGGAAAGACAAAACAAACTGAGGCCGTCGCTACGGCCAAACAAGTGGAGGTGTGCTATCGCTTCGTTTACCCGAGTCAACTACAAAATCCGAGTCCCCAATGTCCGCGTGATCGACGCCGACGGATCGATGAAAGGCGTGATGGCCACGCGCGACGCGCAACGGCTGGCGGACCAGCAGGGACTCGACCTTGTGGAGATCTCCCCCAACGCGGAACCGCCGGTCTGCAAGATCATGGACTACGGCAAATTCCGTTACGAGGAGAGCATCAAGCGCAAACAGGCCAAGAAGAATCAGAAGGTCACCCAGATCAAGGAGATCAAATTCCACGCCAGTGTGGATGTGAATGACCTCGATCACAAGGTCCGCCAGATCCATGAATTCCTGGCGGCCGGCCATAAGATCAAGGTCACGCTCCAATACCGGGGTCGTGAGAATGCGCACAAGGAACTCGGCTCCGAAGTGATCGAACGCGTCATCTCCGCTTGCGCGGATGTCGCCGTTGTCGAGCAGGCGCCCAAACTGATCGGACGTGTGCTGGGCTGCCTGTTGGCGCCGAAACCGGCATCCGCCAAAGCCGCCGCCCCGAAACCGGCCACACCCCCTGCCCCGCCGCCGGCGCCGCCGGCGCCGCCGGCGAAGTAAGGCGTTGCGGCACCTGGACGGTGCGACGGTTCATCATGCGGCCGATGGCGATCGATTGCCATCGGCCGCTATTGTTTTCTGTTTCGCCATCCCATCGCGCTACTGCCCGCCAGACGGTCTCACCGGAACCGAGATGACCACCGTCGCGGTGTCGTGTTCGGTACCGGTGTAGGTAGCCATATAATGACGGCCACCCAAAATCGTCGCGTTCACGTTCCCTGCGTCATAGGGGCGTTTCTCAAACCCCTCCGCCAAAACTTCAGGTTCGGGCCAGGCCATCGGATGGTCGAAGATCATCGCGGCGTCCACGATACGGCGTTTCAGTTTCCGGGCGCCGCGATGGTAGTAGCAGTTCCAGAGCCGGCCGCTCTCCGGATCATAGAGGAGACTCGGCGTCGACTGCAGGACATCGGTGATATTCGTCTTGACCCGCTTCCAGGTCGCCCCGCTGTCGGTGGAGGTGATCTGAAACTGGGGACCGTTCCCTTCCGAGCGCGCCACCACCAGAATGCGGCCATCGCCCAGCCACACGCCAGAGGGCTCGGTCGGCCAATC
Source organism: Verrucomicrobia bacterium UBA1211 (assembly GCA_002309585.1). Taxonomy (GTDB): domain Bacteria; phylum Verrucomicrobiota; class Kiritimatiellia; order RFP12; family UBA1067; genus UBA1211. The sequence goes on along the minus strand of DBXN01000163.1, from coordinate 10,854 downwards.
CGACTTCTCCAGATCCTTCTCAACCGTCCTCTGGATCCAGGTGCGTCCGTTGTCCGCGCTTGTCAAGAGGCCCCACGCGTTCCGTGGCCCCTCCCGGTAATCCCCAGCGAACCAGAGCGCCATCATCCCCTTACCGGGAACCTGGAAAATATCAGTGATCTGCATCGGCATCGGTGAGAGATTGGGCGATGCGATCTTCTCGAAGGTCACGCCATCGGTCGTCCGGTAAAGATCATGGCGGCGCACCTTTCCCCAGTTGCGCACCCAAAGCAGCATCGCCCCCTGCCCGTCCAACCCCTTGCCGATCGTCACCTCCCCCACGGCCGGATCATTCACCACGCAAACCTCCGGCGACCAGCTCTTGCCGCCATCGGCGGAGGTCCGCGCGTAAACACCGCGCTTCCCCTCATCAATCGTGTGAGCCGATCCCTTGCTGTAGGCGCAGATGAGCTTTCCGCCCGCCGCCTGGATCATCGGCCACGAATTATAACCCGGCACATCCTGGACCACCGAGAGGGCCGCATCACCCAATGTCGCCATCGGCTCACGGGCTGACACGCCAACCGCCCAAATCCCGACCGCCAACGCAACCAACACCTGTCCGCTCATCTTTCCCCGCTTTCCCCTCTTTCAGAGGTCCCGATATCCCCAGCAGCCCAGACAATCCCGGAAACCGCCCCATTCCTCTAAACACCCCTCGCCGCGCCCTACTTCTCCTTCCGGGTCCGGTTCAGCCTCACGCGGATCGGGAAGTGATCGGAAAAACCCGCCTCGTTCCAGTTGTGGGGATG